>CAKZKB010000258.1 GCA_937121005.1 uncultured cyanobacterium
AAATGGAGGCGGAGCCTCCACAGTTCGTTGCGCCCCAGAGGAACGCAACGAGGGATTAGGTTGTAGAATCTTATCTCCAGAGATCGCAGTTGTCAAGCCGACGAGATGTTAATCTGTAGGGGCTAAGCATTCGCACAAGCTAACGAACGATTCTACCGATAACTCAACATGGTGAATGCTTCGCCCTCTTCACCATGTTAAGGTTGTAACCAAGTTTCGATCGCCTCTTTGGTATCTTCAAACAAGCGATCGCCGAAATATTCGCCGCCTTCGTCGGTAGTGTGGCTGATATCTGAAAAGAACCATTCTGGCATCAGGGGTTCCGGGTTGTAGTCGATGAATTGGAAGCCAGACGATCGCACTACATTGGCGATCGCGGCGACATTGGTTTCGTACTGTCTCCAGTCGATCGCGTCGTAAAACTCGAGCGCGTCTACATTCAGAGGAGCCATAAAGAATATAGCATTTTTGTCGTACTTTTGCAACAGAGCGATAATTTTTTGGAGAAATAAAAATTCAGTGTTGCTGTCGCGATCGCTGGTTAAATCCACTTGCGAGGTTTCCCGGTAGCGGTTGGCGATGATGGTTTGTTGGGTTGGCGACAAGTCGGTAAACGCAGTGTAGCGATCGCGCAAATCTTCTTCGGCGGCAAACACGCGATCGCGGTAGAGTTGGTATAAGGCAGAATCGGGAATATCGCCGAACAGGTTTAAGGCAATGCGATCGGCTTCTCGATAGAAGAACCAGTATTTCTTGAGCCATTCGGAGATAGAATTATTAAAGTTGGCTCGCGGGTTCGACTGAATGCCTAAAAGTGGCGCTTCGGCTAGGGAAACGGGAACCCCTAACGCTTGCGGTAAGTCGGGGTGTCGAATAACCGTCTCGTCTAAAATCTTCTGGCTGAAAGTATGATAGTTGAGTTGAATGAAGAAAATCTCGGCATCGTCTATAACTCGCTGGAGAACGTAGTAAATATCGCTCAGCAGCCAACCTTTAGAGGAGACGTTGTAAACGGCGATATTAGATAGATCGGGTTGCGATCGCGCCAAAGATCGCGCCAAAGCTGCCGGGTAGGTGTTCTGCGGCGATTGAATGCTAATGCCGTAAGTTGGCGAAGAACCGAGAAAAATGATGTTCTTTTCTTCGGCATCTTGGCTACTAATATATCTTAAAAAATAAGGTAGTGCCACCATCTCTCTTTGATACGGTAGGCGATAAAAACTCTCGAACTCGCTGCTGTCAGACTCGCCAGCAAAAGTAAAAAAAGCAACGCGATCGATGAGGACGCTAAACCCCAAGAAAAAAGCAAATCGGCGCAGCAGTTGCGATCGCGAAATCATGTTATTTGTCCCACCGTTTGGGATACTGAAAACGACGAGCGCTGGGCCAGTCAAATGTAGAGTTGACGCGCACGGCTTCTTCGACGAAAGTCCCGAGAATGGCTGCACCTTCGTGAGATAAATGCAGTCCGTCGCGATCGTATTTGGCATAACCGCGATCGTTGATAAAATAGTCGTAAATTTGCCCTAAAAAGACGACGTTGATGGAGCGATCGTTTTTGAGAGTGGCTCGATACAAGGATTGGTTGAGTCCCTCAATTTCAATATTACTCACGTCTAGTAGATCTTCAAAGTCTTTTCCCCCCGCTTCAATTTCCGATCGCGTGCCAATGGGTAGCGTGGGAAGAACGATAACAGTGGCGTTGGGATGGGAAGCAGCAATTTTGTCGAGCAATCGGTTATAATCGATCGCGATCGAGGCTAAAGAATCGCCTTCCATTAATTCGGCAATTCCCGCCATGAGAACGATGGTATCAACCTCAAAATCTCGTAACTCGGAGAGGCGATCGTCAATGTTAGCAAATGTATTTCCTGCTAAGGCGCGATTGAAGGTATCTGGCGGCCAAATTTGTGGCGGAAACCAGCCTAACACGGAATGTCCTAATACTAAGATAGAAATTTGGCGATCGCCGTGCCAAGCCTTATCGAGTTCCATTTGTAGCAACTCGCGCATATCGCGCATCGTCCGTATTTTTTCGGGACGATCGTCAGCCAGTTTAGCTAAATAAGGGTCAACATTAGACAGGCGATCGAGGTATTCTTGCCAAGGATCGAAATCGGAAGTCGTCTCTAAAATCTGTTCGACTCGGGTGCGAGTTTGGCGATCGAGTTGGCGGGGTTTGAGAGTGGCGCGATCGGAAATATCCAGGCGCAGATCGCTACTGCGACCCGGCCATTTTGTTTCTTGCCGTACCGAGCGGGGTCGTTCCGCATCGTTCTCTTTACCAATAAACTGGTAGGAGAGGGACAGGAAAGTAACAAAAATGACACTCCAAAAGAGAACTTTCATCGAGTCGAGCTCGTCGGATGGAAGCATATATCGATCGGGACGGTCAATGTTAGGGTTGGGGCAATTTACACATCCATTCTATTTTATCAGAGTTTGCTCGATCGAGCCAAGAGAACAACGTAAGCATTCAGGTGGTACAGAGAAACCGGGTTTCTACACCCGTTTAGCCTAGCATACCTGAATCCTTACAGAGTAACTTTCTTTTATCCATTGGCAAAAGTTATCCTAAACAGACGGAATTCTGATATGGACGAGCAAGGTTTCAACATCGACCCATTTTTGCAGGCGTTCTAAACTCATTTTAGCAGAGTTAGGCGGTAAAGCAAGTACGATCGCGATTCTGACGATCGCTTTCCAAAACACTCGCCGCCGCACAAAAGAGGGTTCGTTCTCGATTAATTTCCACAGCAGGCGCGTGGCTTCGCGCAGGTTTTTCCGAGAGAGATCTCCGGCTAAACTTTTGTAGGCGAGGTATTTATAAGTATTGGCGCGGCTGCGTTTCTCGAGCGATCGCAGCTTTTGCGGAACGCGATCGATGGCGCGATCGATACAGCGACAGCAAGCTGCTTCCAAACGGCGCAGATTTGCCGACTGCGAACTTGTCGATTGTCGGTACAAAATATGAGGTTGGGAAACGCAAACAAAGGGATAGCGTTCGGCTAAGCGCAACCACAAATCCCAGTCTTCAGTGGGTGGCATAGTTTCATCGAAAACACCGACGGCTTCCAGTGCTGTTTTGCGAATTAAGGGATTCGATCCGTTATCAATAAAGTTGACTAAAAATAGAGCTTCTAAAACATTACCATTTAAGGTGACATGGCTGGCAGGACGCAAATAGTTTCCGTCCTCGTCAATGCAATCGCTCCAACTGTAAGCAACGGCGGCATCGGGATTTTCTTTTAAGGCTTGCAGTTGCGCTTCTAATTTTTGTGGAGTCCACAAGTCATCAGCATCGAGAAAGGCGATAAATTCTCCAGAAGCGCGAGAGATGCCGCGATTTCGGCTAGCCGCTTGTCCGGCATTGGGGTAAGAGAAAACGGAGACGCGATCGTCTGCTATGCTGGAGATAGCCTCGACAGTGCCATCGGTAGAACCATCGTCGATTGCGATAACTTCCAGGTCGCCAAAAGTTTGTGCGAGAACAGAATTGATGGTCTCGCGGATAGTTTTTTCGCCATTATAAACGGGAATGATAACGGAGACAAGGGGCATAAACTTAGGGAGCCAGTTTAGTATAAGCAAACAGATCGTACAAGCTGCAAAGGCGCTCGAATTTAGGTTGCAGCGATCGCGCTGTCGCCTGGGGAAGTAAGGCGATACTCGTGCTTCGCAAGAATACTGACAGAACCAATCGCTTATACAATAATATTTCCGGTCTATAATACAGCATTTTGAGAGCAAAAGTAAAGGCAGCCAGACCAAATTCTCGGCGGCGATCGCACTCAAAACACCGAAAGATGAGATACTGATAGAGGTTTGCCAAGCAGTCTCGCTGAAATTGGCGATCGCAGTTGGGAAAACGAGGAAAATGGCGATGCAAAACTTGGAGACATTCGGCTTCTTGATACCAAATTTGTGCAGACATGGACGAAGGAGAAAAGCGGTAAAGTACCTGTACTGTAGGAACGGCGACAAACTCGTATTCTTTGGCAATTCTCAGCCACATATCCCAGTCTGCGGCTGTACTTAACTCTGTATCGAAGTTGCCAACGCGATCGAAAACGGCTTTACGAACGAGAACGTTAGACCCATTCTCAATGACGTTAACTAGGAGAAGTTGTTCGCCAACCTTTCCGTTAACAGAAATGTGACATCCCGGACGAAAAAAATTGCTGTCTTCGTCAATAAAATCCGTCCAGCTATAGGCAACAGCCGCCTGCGGGTTGTTTTCTAAGGCTTGTAACTGCAATTCGAGTTTATCTTTTGTCCACAGATCGTCCGCATCTAAAAAAGAAATATATTCACCTGTCGATCGCTCGATACCGCGATTGCGACTGGCGGCTAAACCTGCATTCTCATAGGAGAAAAGATGAAGGCGATCGTCGTCAATATTGCCAACAAGATCGGCAGTGCGATCGCGGGAACCATCGTTAATGATAATCAGTTCTAGATCTGTATGCGTTTGCGCGAGTACTGATTGAATAGTTTCTTGAATGGTTTTCTCGCCATTGAAAACAGGAATGACAACAGAAATTTTAGGCATGGCTTAAAAGGGTTGAGTGCGAAAGAATTTGTACAATTCCCGAGTCGGATAAATTTTGCGATCGATGCGGTTTCCCCATCGTTGTGCCATGGAAGTGGGAAGCAAAGATAAAGTCACTCCTTTGAGAAGAATCGCTAAAACCAAACGTTTGTTACTCAACAAATTGCGATCGTTGACGATCGCCTTTTGCAGAAAATTGAGAACCTTGATGCCAATTCCTTTTTGATGGGAGTTTTCAAAGCATTTGTGTAACAGATACTTATAGATATTTCCTAAGCTAGCAGGTTTTAGATGTTTGACGGGATCGGGAACGCGATCGAAATTCACGTCAACAACGCGAATGCAGTTCGCCTCCTCACACTCCAAATTTGTCGATCGAGAAGTTCTTGATTTTCGGTATAAGATATGCGGACAAGAAACGCAGACAAATTGATATCTTGTTGCCAAACGGATTCCTAAGTCCCAATCTTCCGCAGCTAGCATCCGCGTATCGAACCCTTTTACGCTTTCTAAAGCCTGACGGCGAACGAGAAAGTTAGAACCGCTTTCGATAAAATTAAATAACAAAATATACGGAAGAACGTCACCATTGACGGTAAAACAGGAGCCGGCATGAAGAAAATTTCCCTCTTCATCAATAAAATTCGTCCAACTATAAGCCACTGCCGCTTCGGGTGTTTTTTGCAAAGCCTCTAGCTGTCGTTCTAGCTTCTCAGGATGCCATAAATCGTCAGAATCAATAAAGGAAATATAGTCTCCACAAGCGCGATCGATTCCTCGGTTGCGGTTGATGCTTTGTCCGGCATTAGAATACGAGAAAGTGGCTAGACGCGAATCGCCTATTGTCGAGGCAATTTCGACCGTCTCGTCCGTCGAACCATCATCGACAACTAATATTTCTATATCTTTGTAGGTTTGATGGAGAACCGAATCGAGGGTCGATCGAATTGTTTTAGCACTGTTATAGGTGGGAACAATAATAGAAATGACAGGCATGGCAAGGGTTTAACCAAAACTAGATCTATTATAATCGAGACGATCGCCAACTGTCATCGATAAAAATGTATCGATCTGCTGGGGGGGTGACAAGTAGGGCTGTAAGCTAGGCCAGTTGTGCGATTGAAGGAG
>CAKZKB010000259.1 GCA_937121005.1 uncultured cyanobacterium
CTAAAAGGCATCGATATTCGCGAGTTTGGCTCCGGCTCGACGGGGGCCACGAACGCCTTGCGCGTCTTGGGGAAAAAGCCGGCCCTGCTGGTGTTGCTGGTGGATATTCTCAAAGGCAGCGCGGCTGTGGCGGCCGTCGGTTGGGCCTATCGCTGGGACGCAGTGGCCCGGTGGGTTCCGGCGACGGTGGATCCGGGGACGATCGTCCCTTGGTTGGCAGTGCTGGCGGGACTGGCTGCTTTGTTGGGACACAGCCAGTCGGCCTGGTTGCTGCTCGCAGATGACAAACCCGGTTTGACTAAAGGCGGCAAGTCGGCGGCCACCAGTTTGGGGGTGTTGCTGGCGCTATCTTGGCCGGTGGGGTTGGCGACCTTGGGGGTATTTGTGGGGACGCTGTTGGTATCGCGCATCGTCTCTTTAAGCTCGATCGCCGCCGCCACCGCCGTATCGGGGTTGATGGCCGCGGCCCAAGCCCCCCTCGCCTACTGTCTGTTTGCCCTCACGGGGGGATTGTACGTGATTTGGCGGCATCGCCGAAATGTGGAGCGTTTGTTCCAAGGGATCGAGCCGCGTTTGGGGGATAAAACTGCATCGGCGAAATAGTGGGGTTGATGGACAACAGTCCTGGAAGTCCTGAAATCTTGGAGGTTGGGTAAAGGAACGATCCCCAACACTCCAATTCAGAGTTCAGAATTCAGAGTTCAGAGTTCAGAGTTCAGAAATCTCGTAACCTAACTGGTCACTGTTCGCTGGTTGCTGATTTACGGTTGTTGGGTTTTCATGCTTCAACCTAACCTACTAAGAAACTGGGCTCCGTTGTTCGTTGTTCGTTGTCGCGTTGATGCGTTGTCAAAGGGTTTTCATGCTTCAACCCAACCTACGCACTACCCCCTTCCGAGTCTGTAACATCTAAAATTGATATGGAGACTAAGGACAATGACCGCAACAATTCCACAACCGCAAATTTCCAACGAGAAGGCTAAGCCAGCGCTCAAATGGGGGTTAATTGGATGGGTGAGTCTCCTGCATTTAGGCGCTCTTCTGGCGTTTTTCCCTAGTTTTTTCAATTGGTCGGCGGTCGGTCTAGCCGTTTTTTTGCATGGGTTAACCTGTGGCGTGGGAGTCGAAATTGGCTGGCATCGCATGGCGAGTCACCGCAGTTTTGAATGTCGCAAATGGGTGGAGCGATTTTTTATTTTGTGCGGGACGTTAAGCGGTATGGCAACTCCCTTAGCTTGGGTAGGACTTCACCGCCTCCATCACGCGCGTTCCGATAAAGATGGCGATCCGCACAATGCAGCAAAAGGGTTTGTATGGAGCCACGTTCGGTGGATGATTTATAAAGATCGCGAATCCTGGTCTAAAATTCCCGAACTGACCAAAGATTGGCAAGACGATCCGTTTGTCCAATTTTGCGATCGCCATTACGTGGCGATACAATTGACTTTTGCTGCTATTTTATTCGCGATCGGCGGTTTGCCTTGGGTAATTTGGGGAATGTTCGTCCGCACGGTATTAGTTTGGCATACAATTTGGTTTGTGAACAGTGGAGCGCACAAGTTCGGCTATCGCAACTTTGAAACGGACGATCGCTCGACTAACGTCTGGTGGTTACTATTACCAACCTATGGCGGTTGCTGGCACAACAACCATCATGCTTTTCCGCAATCGGCCCGTTGTGGATTAAAATGGTGGGAAATCGATCTGTCTTGGGGATTGATTTCTACCTTACACAAGGTCGGTTTAGTGACGAAGGTGCGGCTTCCCAATATATGAGGAGTTGCTGCGAACGCGATCGCGAGTCTAGAACTGGCGATGGTATTTATCTCCTTGGCGAAGAGAGCGATCGATGTTACGAAAATTTCAACTTCTTTCCCAACTCTCCGAGAATCAGTTACAAGAAATATCCAAAATTTGCGAACTGAAAACCTACAAGCAAGGAGAAACTCTATTTAACGAAGGCGAAACCGATCGCGATATCTATTTTCTCAAATCCGGTCGCGTGGGACTGTACAAAACCGAACCCAACGCGCAACAGGAAATCTGTTTTAAAAAAATGGATGCGGGAGAAAGTTTTGGAGAAATGTCGTTTCTTGATGGTTCTCCGCGCAGTTGTACCATTAAAGCTGAAGTTGATAGCGAAACCTATATCCTGTCCAAGCAAAAACTGATCGATAAAGTTGTGGGATCCGATGAAATTGTGAGTCTGTTGCGAGCGACGATTGAATATCAAATTAGTAGCTACTTGCGGTATTTGAGCGATCGCCATATTGCTACGTTGCAAGCACGCATTAACGAGTTAGAAGAGCGGAATCGATTTGGTGCGTTCGTATTGATATTACTCGCTGGCTTATTTTTAGGAACGTTTTTGACTGCCTTTTTGAATGAATTTTGGCCAACCAATTTTGCTACTTCTCTATTTTTTAACTGGTTTTATTTATTGGTTCCCGTATTCGCACCAATTTTGCTTGCAGCTTATAATATGAAATTGTCTGTCATTAAAATTGGCATCCGCAAAAAGAAACTAAAGCAGTCTATTCTCGATGGAATTCTATTTACAGGGATTGGTCTTCTGTCAATTTATGGAGCTTGCGTGACACTCGATCCAATTTTACCAGACATCGATCTCGTGCAACGATTCCTTAACATTCCTTGGCACTTTAGCATTATTTTTTATGGACTTCATAGCTACATCCAAGAATTTGCTCGCGCACTGATTCAAATTTCGGTGAAAAAATTCCTTAAAGATCGACGAGGATTGTATTCGGTTGGTATCACTGCGGTGACGTTTGCGACGACTCACGCACATTTTAGTTCGATCGTGATGGCGATCGCGTTTTTTTCGAGTCTAATTTTTAGCTGGATCTATATGCGAACTTATAACTTAGCTGGCGTGACGATCGTCCATACCATTCTCGGTTATGTTATCCTCAGTATGTTTGCGGTGCTTTAAGCTAGGATCCTTCGATCGCACCGATAAAAGCCTGATTGACCGACAAATATGCCAGAGTGTAGGTTGGGTTGAAGTATGAAATTCAACAACCGTAACCGAGTCGCGTTGGGGATCGTTCCTCTACCCAACCTACGAGATTTCTATCGCGATCGCTAAGATGTTACACTGGAAAGCAGGTCAACGAGGTTTACCTCGACTTGCAAACAGAAGCGGTGCGTCGCTATAGAACCTTAGCAGCTTTCCCCCAAAATTGCTATCGAAATTTACAGGCCGTTTATGAGTTTAGCAACGCCGATGCAGTCTCCAAAAGCCAAAAACGTCACTCTCGTCGATCGCACCTTAGACGAGAACTTACCCGGCAAAGAATGTCCCCAAACGGGGGGAGTTTGGATTTCGGGAGAGGACTATCAAAACTGGGTAGAACAACAAAATTCACCCGAAATTGACCTCGAAGAACTCACCCACCGCTTGCGTGAAGTTAACGTTACCCCCTCAGAGTCAGATACGAAAGCGGCGTTGTGTCCGCAATGCAGCCGCTTTTTATCGCGATCGCGGATTGAAACCCAACCCGCATTTTACCTAGAACGTTGTCCCCAATGCGGCGGAATTTGGTGCGATCGCGGCGAGTGGGAGATTCTCGGACAGTTGGGAGTGCGATCGCAAATTGAGGTATTATGTTCGGGAGAGTGGCAAGCTCGACTCCGAGAAAAACAACAAAGCGATCGCCAGCGTCAAGCGACGATCGACAAGTTAGGAGAAGAACTGGCGACGCAAGTTTTTAAACTCGCCGAAGCCTTAAAAAACCATCCCAATGGCGATTTTGGGGTTGCCTATTTAATGCGACAATTCGATCGTGTTGATTAAACCGTTTGGCGGCGAAACAGTCCCCAAGACGCGATCGCCAACATTCCCACCCACACCGTCGGTTCGGGAACTTT
>CAKZKB010000260.1 GCA_937121005.1 uncultured cyanobacterium
GGGGGAAGAAAATCTACGCCCCCGACTTTCCGCAAAATTCAAAATTTCATGTCCCTAGCTTTAGACCTGGAATTGTGGCGCATAAATTTCGGGGCCGCGATACCATCGGTCATCCATCGCACGTCCGAACCCTAAAGAAATGTTACAAAATTGGTTGATTTGCGGGGATTTTAGATTCTGTTAACGTTCGGGATCGGATTTGTTTGTTACAGTAGCAACAGATAGGTTTAGGAGACTGAATAGATGTTTTGCGAACAATGCGAGCAAACGGCGAGCGGCGATGGTTGTCATCAATTTGGAGCCTGTGGGAAAAGTCCGCAAGTGAACGCCGTTCAAGATCTGTTAGTGTACTGTCTGCGGGGATTGTCCGCGATCGCCCTGCAAGCAAAAGCCCATGGCATCGATACGCACAGCGTAGATGTTTTTACCTGCGAATCGCTGTTTGCGACGATGACCAACGTCAATTTTAATGCCAGCCGATTTGACAAGTATATCAAACAAGCGATCGTCCACCGCGAAGCCCTCAAACAACAGCTACAAGCAGTCGCGTCGGTGGAAAACTGGCCCGCGATCGCCCAATATCAGCCCGATTTCGACGAAAGTTTAGTCGAACAAGGAGAGGAGGTTGCCCTCAAATTTATCAGCCAAGTGGGGGAAGATGCCGTCGATGTGTTTTCCTTGAAGTTAACGGTACTGTACGGCATCAAAGGAGCCGCCTCTTACACCTTCCACGCCTCGGAAGTCGGACAAGAAGACGAGGAGGTTTACCACTTCGTCCATCGCGCTCTCAATGCCTTAAACGATCCCAGTTTGACGTTACAAGATTGGGTGAATCTCGCCCTAGAAGTCGGGAAATCCAACTTGCGATCGATGGAACTTTTGGATGCGGGACATACTCGTACCTATGGCGATCCCGTCCCTACTAGCGTACCGCTCAACCCCATACCGGGTAAAGCCATTCTTGTTTCCGGTCACGACATTCGCCAGTTAGAAGCGATTTTGAAACAAACCGCCGGAACGGACATTAATGTTTACACGCACGGCGAACTTTTACCCGCACATGGATATCCCAAACTGAAGCAAACCTACCCCCATCTCTACGGACATTACGGGACGGCGTGGCAAAACCAAACCAAAGACTTTAACAAGTTTCCTGGCGCGATCGTCGTCACGACAAATTGCTTGATGCCCACCCACGACGACTACCACGATAAACTGTTTAGTATCGGGCCAGTTGGCTATCCCCATCTCACCTATTTGCCTGCGGAAGATAATGGCATTCCCGATTTTACACCCGTTATCGAAAAGGCGCGATCGCTCCCTGGTTTCACCGAATCAGCCCCGCCCAAATCGGTCAAAGTCGGATTCGCCCACAATGCGGTTTTAAGCGTCGCCGACACGATTATCGATGCCGTCAAACAAGGCAAAATTCGCCACTTCTTTCTCGTCGGCGGCTGCGACGGAGCCAAACCCGGACGGTCTTACTATACCGAATTCGTGGAAAAAGTTCCCGAAGATTGCATCGTTTTGACTCTGGCGTGCGGTAAGTTCCGGTTCTTCGATCGCGACTTGGGTGAAATTGAAGGATTGCCCCGGTTGATGGATGTGGGACAGTGCAACGATGCCTATTCGGCCATTCAAATTGCCTTGGCTTTAGCCAATGCGTTTGAAATGGATGTCAACGAAATTCCCTTGTCGATGGTACTATCTTGGTACGAACAAAAAGCCGTGGCCGTATTGCTGACGCTGCTGCATTTGGGGATTAAAGACATTCGCTTAGGCCCGACGTTGCCTGCCTTTATTTCTCCCAATGTGTTTAAGCTGCTGTCGGAGAAATATCAACTCCAGCCCATTACCACGCCCGATCGCGATTTAGCGGCCTGTTTGGGTTAACCCTATCTTGCCACTAACTCATCCCCCTCTAAGGAATCGTAAGGATTCAGGTATGCTAGGCTAAAGGGGGGTAGAAACCCGGTTTCTCGCTTATAGCCGGACAAAATTCGAGTTTCTCCCCTCAGAAACCGGGTTTCTCTGTACCACCTGAATGCTTACAACGAATCTTTCGTCAAGGGGGAACAAAGTATGGATCTCGCGTCCGTATTAGCCAGCTTCAACTGGAAAACCAGAAGCCTGCCAAGCACTCAAACCGCCGCTAATTTCGGCAACATTTTTTAACCCAGCTTGGCGCAATCGATCGGCGGACTCAGCCGTTTCGCGATCGCTATCGCCGTAAACGTAGATGTCGCGAATGGGTTCTAAGCTGGCTTTGGCGCGATCGACGAGGTTCTCGTTAAAAGGCATGGAGATCGCACCTCGAATGCGATCGTGGTTGTAGGACTCCAGGTTGCGAGTGTCAATAATCGTTAAACCTGGTTCGCCCCAATCCAAGCGCTTTTTGAGCTCTTCAACCGTCGCCTGGGGCGCGATCGTCGGCGGACTTGTCGGTGGATAGCTGGGAAAACTCATATCGATTTCTCCTTCATTTAAGGTACAATTGCAAACAGGTAAGAATGACGGGCAATAACTAACACCCGACAACTTCTTAACGTTACTTAACAATTTATCGGGTCGATCGCCCTAGGAACTCCCTCGATCGATAGAGTTTTGGTAATTATGCCTAATGTAGATTAGCGGAGAGGGGAGAGTGAGAGTCTAGAAAGTACCACCTTTAAAACTCGCTCTCCTATGACGGAGCATATCCTATCCTGGATACAAGCCCCCGAATTCATTCGTGGACAACCAAAGCGAAGCATCCGCACAAGCCCCTGGCTTTAGACATGGG
>CAKZKB010000261.1 GCA_937121005.1 uncultured cyanobacterium
ACCCCCTAATCCCCCAAACCCCTAATCCCCCATTTGGAAACTGGTCACTGGACACTGGTCACTGGTCACTGATTAATGCCCCTAACCATTCTTATTGTCGATGACGATCCCGGTATTCGCCTGTCGGTGGGCGACTATTTAGACCTGTGCGGCTATACGACGATCGCGGCTGAGAATGGCAAACAAGCTCTAGAATTAGTTGGGAAACATCGCCCCCATTTAATGATTACCGATGCCCTGATGCCAGAAATGGACGGTTACGAATTGATCCGCCAAGTGCGATCGCGTCCCGAATTGCGCTTGTTGCCCGTCATCTTTTTGACTGAAAAAACAGACACGAGCGATCGCGTTCGCGGTTACAAACTGGGGTGCGATCTGTATATGCCCAAACCCTTCGAGCTCGAAGAGTTAGAAGCCGTCGTCCGCAACTTTTTAGAGCGATCGCACACCATCCAAACCGAATGGCAGTTTCGGGCGCGATCGTCTGCCCCTGACGAACCCGAACCCGCCGACATTACCATCGATTTTGCCCCGAGAGAAAGAGAAGTGTTAGAACACCTAGTCAAAGGACTGTCGAACGCCGAAATTGGCGATCGCATTCATTTAAGCCCGCGTACTGTCGAAAAATACGTCAGTAAATTGTTTCGCAAAACCGACACCAACAATCGCGCCGAGTTGGTACGCTTCGCGATCGAGCATCATTTGATGTGAGATACTAGGGGAAGATGGGGAATTGGGGAATTAGGGAATTAGGGGATTGGGGGATTGGGGGGTTGGGGGGATCGGTGTCAGTTTTCGCTTAAATCCTTGTACCCTCCCTAATACCTAATACCTAAAACCTAATACCTAATTCCTAATCCCTCGCACCTCATACCTCAAACTCGGGAGGCGCAATATCAATACTGACGCGATCGCCTGCCATTTCCCCAATACCTGGCGTATAGTCGGGAGCCAAGCCGCGCGGAGATGGAGTTTGGGAATCGGGAGGAATTAAAATCGGATCGATGGGGACTTCTTGAGAGTTTGTCTGTCCGGCGATCGCGCTCAAACCACCTACCGCACCCGCAATTAAAGTCCCGTAAGCGAGATATAAATGAACGGGGCGCAAGTTCGGGCCTTGGTTGGTGCGATACCAGGAGGGAATGACAGAATAATCCGATGTTGTCAGAGCATTCGCCATGCTATGGCCATCGAGTCCCAACGCATTAGCAAACAGACGAATAAAACCGCGCACGTAAATTTCCTCGGGCAACCCCTCAACCTGACCGCACTCTAAAGACTTGAGATGGTGTAGGGGAATATGGGTTTGGCGGTGGATGCGATCGAGAGACAGACCCAAGGCTTCGCGGGCCTGGCGAAGTTCTTGACCAATTTGGCGCAGTTGTTCGACCCATTGAGAGGGTAAGGTCGATCGGCGCGGCTCGGGCAACAGGGAAACAGTGGAAGTAGCAACTCTCATAGACTCGCGATTTTCTGGAATGTCAGCAGGGGGGGCAGATGCGCGAGACTGAGGCGGGGAGGGGGTCGCGGGAGTAGGGACACTCCGCAACCTCGAAATCGGAATCGCCGGGGGCGGTGGCGGATCGCTCCGCTCTCGGCCGCGGGCCAAGTTTTGCAACGACAGGCGAATGGCTTCGCGGCCGATCGCCTGTAGCAAGCGTTCGGCCCGACGGCGATCGTCTCCCAGCAAAGCGGCTAAGTCGGCTAGCTGTCGGCTGTAGGCTTCGCTATTGTGGAGTTGGGCTTCAACGCGCCCGCAAGTGGTAAAGATCGGATCCTCAGCGTAGGGGAACGCCTGGGGCAAGGAAACCGCACTAGACATAGGAGATGCCTCCGGTAGGGACGATCGCTCGGGGAAAGGCACGATCGCGACTCAATAGCCTTGTTCGCGTCCTCGGTTCCTTTGTCCGGATGGTTTGCCAAAAACTTCGACACCGCGATCGCTTTGCGCCACACCCGCCCCATTGCGTATTCTAGAGACAGACGATCGTGTTGAGTCGAACTGTATGTCTCCTACCCCCGCTACCATCCGCGCCCGCATTGACGAGATTAAGTCCCGGCGAGAGTATTTAGTCCAACTGCTCGAGCGCCCGGATTTAGGAACCCTACGCATTGATGTCAACCAAGCCCTCGAGGAAATGGACGATCTCCTAGAAGAGTTCGATCGCACTTTCTCCGAAGCGGATTGATGCTTCCATCTGCAAGCGTGTCATCTCTTATCCAGGTCGAGAGAGGGCACGCTCTGGTTATTAATTTATCCTAATGCGGCGGTAAGTTAAGAAAGAGAAAACATTCCCCCTCAGCCGCTCGCCATTTGAGACAATGGAATTAAGACCCCTGTCGAGAACGAGGGAAAATGTATGAATGCCAGCGAACTACTCGATCGCTATGCGGCCGGAGAGCGTAACTTCCGAGATACCGACCTCTTCCGAGCCGATCTTAACGGAGCCAACTTGATTGGTATCACCTTATTTCGCGCCAACCTGTTCGGAGCCGATCTGTTTCGGGCCGATCTGAGCGGGGCCAACCTGTTCCGGGCCAACCTGATCGGCGCGAATTTACAAAACGCCAACCTCAGTGGGGCCAACCTCAGTGGCGCAGAACTGATCGGGGCCAACTTGGCCGGAGCCGATCTCAGTGGAGCCGATCTCAGCAATGCCGATCTTAGTGGAGTCGATGCCAGCCACGCGAACTTGAACTATGCCGATCTCAGTCGCACGACGCTGATGCGATCGACCCTAGTCGAAACGAATTTCTATCGCGCCAACCTCTGCTACGCTAACCTCAAACGCGCTAACGCCACTGATGCCATCTGGACGGAAGCGGTACTCACCGGGGCCGTCGGCTTGCCCGATAGCGCTCTCGATCGCCGCGCGGCCTCCTAGTCTCGGCTACTCCTCGTCGGCGGGTTCGTCTAAATGCTCGGAGGCTTCGCGATAGAGATTGAAAATATGGCGATCCTTCAAGCAGTAAAAAACGTTGCGCCCCTGTTTGCGATAGCGTACCAAGCGCGTGGTTCGCAGCAGCCGCAACTGATGGGAAACGGCGGACTCGCTCATATCTACCACTTCGGCTAAGTCGCGCACTCGCATCTCCCGCACGGCCAGGGCCGAGAGAATGCGCCAGCGATTGGCATCGCCCAACACTGTAAAAAATTCTGCCATTCTCTGGGCCTTTTCCAGACCGAGAACGTGCTGCTGGAGATCGTCGGAAGAAACGGACATACACTCGTAGGGGCGCGATCGCTCCGAGCCTGCGGATCGGGCAAATCTGAATTAAATCTAAAATTCAGACTGGTGAATACCTGAAAGATTGTTCATCTGTTATAGTTTTAATAGACGAACGATCGTTCGGATATTTGTTCTATCCTACCAGGAGATCGAGAATGACTACCGTTACCCAAATGAAATGCGCCTGCGACTCTTGCTTGTGCGTCGTCGATATCGAATCTGCCGTTAAAAAAGAGGGTCAATACTACTGCGGCGAAGCCTGCGCCAACGGGCATCCCCAGGGGTCGGGCTGCGGCCACGCGGGCTGTAACTGCCACAGTTAATATCAAATCCTCACCTCAAAAGCAGGTTATCCGCATGGCGCAAACGCAGTTA
>CAKZKB010000262.1 GCA_937121005.1 uncultured cyanobacterium
AATCGGTAGGGGCGTTTTGACTCGTCCCCAGAGAATTAAACTCTGGTCAGCTAAGTAGTGCCAAATTGCTGCTTAGAAGAATCCTCCGTGCTTTAGCCGGAGGAGAAGTCAACCTCAATAACACTGGAGATTTTTTTAACATGGGACTCGGGCAACTGATTGACGGCGAATGGCACAGCGATCGCAGCCAAGAAGACGAAAAAGGACGCTTCGTGCGACCTTCGACCACATTTCGCAACTGGATAACGGCAGATGGGAGTAGCGATTTTCCTGCCGAAGCGGGGCGCTACCATCTTTATGTCTCGCTCGCCTGTCCCTGGGCGCACCGGACGTTAATTATGCGGAGTTTGAAGGGATTGCAAGATGCCATTGGCTTGTCGATCGTCGATCCGGTAATTGATGCCGATAGTTGGGAGTTCTCCGACTATCCGGGATCGATTCGCGATACGGTTAACAATGCCGAATACCTATGGCAAATTTACACGAAAGCAGACCCCGACTATACCGGGCGAGTCACGGTTCCGGTGTTGTGGGATAAAGAAACTGGGACGATCGTCAACAATGAGTCGCGAGAAATTATCCGAATGTTGGATACGGAATTCGAGGCGATCGCGACAACAGATAACCACTTCTGTCCGCCGGATCTAAAACCAAAAATCGAAGAAGCGATCGATGCCATCTATCAACCCATCAATAACGGAGTGTATCGCGCTGGCTTCGCTACCTCGCAAGCCGCCTACGAAGAAGGCATAACCGACTTATTTAACGCTCTCGATCGCTGGGAAAATATACTATCGCAACAGCGCTATCTCTGCGGCGATCGCATTACCGAAGCCGACTGGTGTATGTTTACGACGCTGTTTCGTTTCGATGCAGTTTACTACGTGCATTTTAAGTGTAACCTGCGCCGAATTGTTGACTATCCCAACCTCTGGAACTACTTAAAAGAACTCTACCAACTTCCGGGAGTCAAAGAAACCTGTAACCTGGATCATATCAAAACCCACTACTACCAAAGCCACAACAAAATCAACCCCACTGCGATCGTTCCCAAAGGGCCGATAATTGACTTCGACGAACCCCACGATCGAGATTCAATTAAAAATTGAAATTTTCTGATGACGAGCCTGCAAACTTAAGCCAGAGGTATTGCTCATTGCTCATTGTTAATTGTTCATTGTTCATTGAAATGAGCCGTAACCACAGGCGACGTATGGCAATTTGGATGTTACAATCGACAACAGCAACAAATCTGTCAAGACTTGGAACTTCTGCGAGTTCCCGACGATCTCGATCGCCTCTTGCGAATCCTCATCAATCTGTTAATGTAAGGGAGATGCAGAGTTGGGGAATTGGGGGTTTGGGGGGATAGGAAGTTGGGGAATTGGGGGATTAGGGGATTAGGGGGAAATTAATATTCATGCTTCATCCTTCACCCTTCATCCTTGAAACCTCGCACCTCATACCTAAAACCTCGCACCTCATACCTCACACCTCGCCCCTAAAACCTAAAACCTAATACCTAGTTCTTGCAATGTTAATCCGATCGCTCCATCAAAACCTAATAATGAATCGCCGCGTCAGCGTTCTCGCGACGCACTTAGCCAATTTTATCCCCGAAACTGCATCCCTAAAAGGATTAGATGTCGGTTGCGGTAGCGGCGAAGTTGGGTTGCAACTGATGGAGTCTCGCCCTCGGGTTTCCTTGACGGGAGTGGATGTTTTAGTGCGATCGCAAACTGCAATTCCGGTGAAGCAATTTGACGGGAAAACCCTTCCCTTTGGCGACAACAGCTTCGATTTTGTTTTGCTAGTTGACGTACTGCACCACACCCGCTATCCCGCCGAACTGCTCGCAGAGTGCGATCGCGTTTCCCGGCAGTTTATACTGATTAAAGATCATAATTGTAACTCCAATTGGGATCGGCTTCGGCTGCGATTTATGGATTGGGTGGGCAACCGCAGTTATGGTGTCGCTTTACCCTACAATTATTTATCGTCGCTGCAATGGCAGCAATTGTACCAACAGGTGGGAACGTGCCGAGAAGGGACGATCGCTAACTTGAATTTATACCCCGTTCCCTTGTCGTGGATTTTTGATGCCAGTTTGCACTTTGTCGATCGCATGGCTGTGAAATCGGTCATAGCCTTTGTGGGATAAACGACTTTGACCGAGAATATCATGGATACAAGCCCCCGAATTTATTCGTGGAAAACCAACGCGAAGCATCCGTACAAGCCCCTGGCTTTAGACATGGGGTTCTTAATTCTGCGGAAAGTCGGGGGTGTAGATTTTCTTCCCCCCGAACTTTCCAAGACG
>CAKZKB010000263.1 GCA_937121005.1 uncultured cyanobacterium
TGGTGGTGTTCACCTTTTCCATTTCTTTGGTGGTTTGGGCCCGTCACGGTTTTTAAGTTCGCGATCGAGACGCACCCGGTTTCCTCTTCCGTTTGAGAGCCAAGGGGTAGGGTGCGTTATGCGATCGTCTATTTGAATGTCACCAATCGATGGTATTATTGCATAACGCACCATCCGTAAAACCCCAAATTGAAATATGGTGCGTGGCGGCGATGTCCATATTGGTGTTAGAATCGATCGTCGATCCACGCCGCCACACACCTACCGGCTAATCTAAACAAGAATTTTAGATGGAGTCGAAATCCCCTCGATCGCATCAAGAAGAACTCGCACCCTGGCGATCGCCCTTGCAACGGGCGCTACACCGCAACCGTTCCCTGGCTTACGCCCGCTACCTGCAACTGGCCACCGTGCGTCCCGACGGCCGCCCTGCCAACCGTACGGTTGTTTTTCGCGGCTTTTTGGAGGGTAGCGATTGCTTGACCTTCATTACCGACGCGCGATCGCCCAAAGTCGAGCAGATCGCCGCCGATCCGCGAGCCGAAGTCTGCTGGTATTTTCCCAAAACCCGCGAGCAGTTCCGCCTTAGCGGCCTGTTGATGGTGATAGACGAAGACTATCCCGATCCGCAGTTGCAAGCATCGCGACAGCGATTGTGGCAAGATATTTCCGAAGCGACGCGGGAGCAATTTTGCTGGCCCCAACCCGGACGAGAGCGGACGGAGACGGCGTTTAAGACTGAAGTTCCCGATCCAATTGCTCCTTTAGCCAATTTTTGTTTGTTGCTGCTCGATCCCGAAACCGTCGATCGCCTGGAATTGCGCGGATCGCCGCAAAATCGCTGGATCTACAATATGAGCGCCGATCGATCGTGGTCGGTACGGGAAGTGAACCCCTAGCTGTCAGTCGCTTCGCTCCAATTCAGAATTCAGAGTTCAGAGTTCAGAATTCAGAATTTAAGACCCATCTGAGATGCGGCAAGGGGACTCCCGGTATATTCGACTCTCTTGGTGCGCGTTCCCTAGCGCCGTGCGACGGCGCGGGGTCGCACCGCAGAATTAACGGGAGGGGAATTGCCGCCAACAAACAAACTGCCTGACAAGGCATCGTTGTTATTATCAAGTTGCGTACTCATAACCGTCTGCTTTCTGTAGGGTTTGCAAGTATTTGGGGTGAACGTCGAAGACATTCAAACGAAACGAGGGGCGAGAACGCACGGCAACGCGCCCAGAATGGAGGCCAGCATATTTACCTTCAGTAATTGCCGCCTTGACAATATCTCCAGTTTGAAAGCCGAAGAATTGTTTTTGTCGCGGGCGATGCCCTCGGGCAAAACCGTATTTATTAGGAATGATTCGCTGGCGACTACCGCGTCCTTTAGCGGTGATTTGTAACGGTTTCGATACCTTGACAACCAGGTTTTCCGGCGTAGAATGACCCACGCAAACCGCATCGAGCCAATGGGTTTTTGGTAGTTCTAATCGGGTGCGATTGTATTTAGTTGTCCCCCCCGTCCCTACTTCTACGGGCAGTCCTGTGGCTTGCAATCGTTGGTAGAGTTTCCAGCGAGTGGCATTCACCGCCGCCGCATCTTTAAGGGGGGCTTTGGCCTGCTTTAAGACCCGATCGAGTAGCGATGGTTTGCCGGACAAGAAATTACGAACGTCCCGGTTGCCCTTCGTTTGATTGCATTTATGACAAGCCAGAGTCAGGTTGGAAACGCGATCGCTACCTCCTTTCGATCGCGGATGGATGTGTTCCACCTCTAACGGTGTATTTTCCACACCGCAATAGGCACACTTTCGGCCCCACTTCTCCAGAAGATACTCCCGAACCTCGTAACCGAAGAGTTCGCCTTGCTGGTACTCAACGCCGCTTACTTCAGGATTGTGAAGTTTCTGGGTATCGAACCGAACTAACTCTTGAGAAATGCCTGCGAACGGGCAAAGTTTCCGCAGGCGATCGACCCAAGTGAGAACGTTAGAAATTCGGCTCTCTAACGACGGTGGCAACCAACCGGGTTTACGGGTGCGGTTCAAAAACCGAGGCTTCCGATAGCGAGTTTTCCGGTTTCGCCGTCCGCGACGCAAGGCACGGCGATCGTCTAAAGATTGTTTAATCGCTCGGCCGCGGTGAACGAGTTCGGCCGCCCAAAGTACCCGGTTTTCCTGAAGAATAGCTAACCCGGTTGTTTGACTGCCCGGATCGATTTTTAACTGACAGGGTTGGGGAGTCCCCTCGACGGTTTTCTTAAGGACGATCGTGAAGGGAAAACGACGGTAAATGGCCGCTTTCCGAACCTTCAACAACCGCCGTGCCG
>CAKZKB010000264.1 GCA_937121005.1 uncultured cyanobacterium
GACGGTAGCAGTGAGAATTTCTTGCAGTTCTAGGGATTTACGAATGCGGTTGGTGATGCGGTGCAACAACACACCGCGATCGGGTCGTTCCCGAAGCGTTTGTGTCATTTCGATCGTGCTCAAGCGATAACCTCCTCGCTACGTCCGCCCCACCCCGTTCGAGCGCTTCTGCCACACCCGGAGCGGACGATCGATAAATTAATGTTTTACTTTACTCAGATTATAAACAATTGCTAAAAAAATGAGGATTTGTTACGTTTTGTTACATCCACACTGGACGATCGCGGTTTTAGGTGTTAGGGATTAGGTTTTAGGTCTGTAGGGGTGAATGGCATTCACCCTGTGGGTTGAGGGTCTCAACTCGATACCGAGAACGGGTCAACGCCGTTGACCCCTACATAGAGCGATCGCGCACTACGTCCGGTAAGGGACGGTTGAGGCGATACAGCCAAATCAATCCTAAAACACCGATGGCAATTTCCACTAGACTAATAACTTGAGCGACGCGCAACGGCCCGAGCATCAAGCTATCGGTTCGCAATCCTTCAATCCAGACGCGACCGGCGCTATAAGCAATTAAATAGGTAAGAAAAATCGTTCCCAATCTTAAAGGCGGCCGGCGTTTCAAGCCTCGAAAAAATAATACCATCAGCAAGGCGAAAACGCCCAGGTTCCACAGCGATTCGTATAAAAATGTGGGGTGAAAGTAGCTAAAATCGAGATACTCCGGCGGCCGGCTGGCGGGAGGGATATAGAGTTTCCAGGGTAAGTCAGTGGGCGCTCCGAAGGCTTCAGAATTGAAGAAATTCCCCCAACGACCGATCGCCTGTCCGAGAATTAAAGAGGGAGCGATTAAGTCGGCCAACTGCCAAAACTGAACTTTGTTGAGGCGAGCGAAAATTAGGGCCGCAATAATGCCACCAATAATCGCGCCGTGAATGGCAATTCCCCCTTTCCATATTGCTAGAATATCGCCCGGATTGCTCGCATAATTGTCCCACTGAAAAGCCACGTAATAGAGGCGAGCGCAGGGAATGGCCCCAATCACCAGCCAGATGGCCAGATCGCTAATCAGTTCTGGATCCACTTGTCGCCGTCGGGCCAGATAGCGCGACAGGGCCAAACCAATGAGGACGCTACTGGCAATTAGGAGTCCGTACCAGCGCACGGCCACCGGGCCGATCTCGAACAAGATCCGTCCGGGAGACGTAAATTGGAATGCCAGTGAGATCATGCGATTTCCCTCGTTGCGCTCCTCCGGGACGTAACGAACTGCGGAGGCTCCGCCTCCATAATACACGAGGCAGTCCTGAAATCTTGTAGGTTCGGTAGAGACGCGATAACCAACGCCATTACAATTCAGAGTTCAGAATTCAGAATTCAGAGTTCAGAGTTCAGAAACCTCGTAGGTGGGGTTGAGGAACGAAACCCAACGCGATAAGTTACGGTTGTTGGGTTTTCATACTTCAACCCAACCTACTACAGAGGTATTTTTGTTCGTTGTCGCGTTGATGCGTTGTAAAGGGTTTTCATGCTCTGTAAGCATTTAAGTATGCTAGCAGCTAGGGGTGTAGAAACCCGGTTTCTTGTCCATAGCCAGACTAGATTCGAGTTTATCCTTTGAGAAACCGGGTTTCTGGCGATCGCCTGAACGATCGCCATGCTTCAACCCAACTGTGCTATCGGGTAATCTGTTCGATGCGCGACTGCACCCGAGCCAACTCTTCGACCCCTTCGTAGGCGTAGCGATCGTAATTGTTCTCGACGATCAGGGTTTCGAGATACTCAACGCGATCGCTCGATACCGGGTGCGTAGACAGGAACGGAGGCGGGCCGCCGCTACTTTCTTCAGCCAGAGTGACAAAGAAATTCCGCAAGCCATCGGCCGCATAAGGCGTAGCATTCAATACCCGCGTCCCGATGATATCCGCTTGCCGTTCGTGAGCGCGACTGTAGTCCAAACTCACTAGAGTTCCCAAGACATTACCCAGAGGAATTTCCCGAGACAAATTGGCTAGCAAATTGTTAGTAACAATGCGCTGGAAACCGTGCGACAGTACCGCGTGAGCGACTTCGTGACCCATCAAACCGGCCAGTTCGGCGCTGGAGTTGGCGCTCATAATCGCTCCCGTGTGGACGAAAACCTTGCCGCCGGGAAGGGCAAACGCATTGATCGAGGGATTTTCAATCACGTAAAATTCGTACTCGAACTCGTCGCGACCCATCAAATCGGCAACTTCGTGACCCATTTCGCTGATGTAGTTGACGATCGTCGGATCTTCGACCAACACATCTTGGGCGCGAAATTCTTCGACCAACTGTTCGGCAAAGGCAGACCCCAAATCCGACTCGCCCATGGCCATAAGTTGGGCAATTTGAATCCCTTGGATCACCGCCGTGTTCGTGCCCCCCGTAATTGCACCGATGGCCACGCCAGCTACACCGCGTAGGAGAATGCGTTCGCGCAACTTACCGCGAAAGTCGCCTAAATATTCGTCGGCCAGGGCTTCAAACTCGGCTGCTTGGGGATGTTCGGGGTTGAACGCCGCAAACTGACGGGCCGCGATCGAGGCTTCGATGCGCTGTTTGTCTTCGCGCAGCGCCCGCGCCAAACCCATGGCGATATCGGCCGAGTGCGGATAGCGAGCGGACATTTGCTCGAGCAAGGGGATAACATCCTCTTCGTCCCCCTCTTCGATGGCCATTTCTGCCAGTTGCCCGTAACCGGGGCCGAAAGCGGGTTCGAGTTCGACGAGTTCTTGCAGCACCTCAAAGGCATCGTCTTCGTCGCCGTCGTCGATGTAGGCTTCGGCTTCTTCCCACAGGGCTAACCCTTCGGTCGAGAGTTGCGCCGGATCGTCGAACACTGCGGGAAACTCTTGCGGACGAGCCGAGAAGGGCGCTTTTACGCGACGGTAGAGGCGTTCGGCTTCTTCGGTGCGGCCTTGCAAGTAGAGGCGATCGGCTTCTCGCAGCACCTCGTAGTTACTTCCACCCGGACTAGACTGGGGTTGGGAGGGGCGCGGCTTTTGGACGCGATCGCCCTGTTCGGTTTCGACGCGCTTCACGGGCCCGTGAGACGTGGCGGGAACCGTTTGCACCAAGAAAATACTGAAGGCTAGCGCGGCTCCTAAAGCACCTTGTAACAGTCTTTTTTTCACCGATTTCATTACGATCTTCTCCTATAGAATCGATACGCGGGCAACAGTAGGAAAAAGTTGACAAACATCCTAAATTTTATCCGATTCCTCCGGCCATCGCGTCAAACGAGTTCCAGTTTGTCGGCTGTCCGTATTTTTTCTTAAATTACGCTTGCGAAGATGGCGGCGGTTCGCCGATCCCCAGTTGTTTTTTCGATCGCTTCAACTGTTTCCAAAGGGCCTTGAGTTCGGTGTAGGATTCCTCTGGAGATAGCTTGCCCCCGGTCTCCAGGTTGCAGATATAGCCGACTCGCTGGGCGAACTCTTGCAAGTTGGCGTTGAAGGCTAGATTTTCGGGGGTAAAATGGCCGTGGTAGCGGCTGCGTGGGTTTAGAAAGTCGTCTCGCTCGGACATGGTGCGGCCTCCTCAGCGTTAAGGGTGTCTATTTCTAATTTAACAGTTGCAACCGATGGGTGTTAGTCCAGGTTTCCTCCCAGGGGCCGCCGCCGATTTCCAACCCGCCGGAAGTGGTGGTTGCAGCGACGATCGTCCGTCCGGTGGCGAGCTCTTCTAAGACGAGATCGATGCGGCCGTAGGTGGTATCGCGACAGCAAAATTTTAACCCCTCTGCGGTGGGGGCTCGCAGCCAGGTTCCGGGAACGTCGCACTCGCCGTGCAAGCGAACTCGATAGCGATCGCTTTTGGCTTCCATTTCCCAGCGTCCCCAGGGTTGGACTCGCCAGCCGACGGTGGCGTTCCAGGGGACAAATTCGTAAAACGTGCCGTCGTAGTGAATGCCAACCATGCCCACTGTTTCAGTTTGCCACAATACTTTTCGCTTCGCACCTGTGGCGGTCAGGGCTAAATTGGGTTGGTTGGCAAAACTGTTACAGTTGAACCAAAACCACTTGTCGGGGAACGATCGCCCCCAGTTTTTTTCGCCGTAGGCGGGTGCGTCGGTAAACTCGTAGCGGCGATCGTCCCATTCGATCCAACCTGTTGCCAAACCATGCGCCATTAAAATTTGCCAACCCGGTTCAAAAATGGGTAAAAAAGACAGCCAACCTGCTGTCGATTGTTGCGGCATTCCGTCGCTTCCCCAACCCCAAATCGGACGAATTGTATAGTGCCAGCGACAGGTGCGATCGCTTTTGGGATCGTAGAGAATGCCTTGATTCAAGGTGGCGGTGGCTTGGTAGCCTTCTGCGATTTCGCTAGAAAATTCTTCGGGAGAAATTTCCCTGGGGAAACCGCGATCGCGATTTTTCCAATGACTGAGAGCGAGACAATGTTTATCTGCCCAAAACCCCTTAACATCGGGAAAGGTGCGCCAGAAATAGCCATCTTCGGGGCCGAGAATTTGGGCGGCTCCACCGCTATACCCGCCGTCGTCGAGGGGGTTTTCAATGGAGTACATAAAGGCAAAGGTCGGGCCGCGATCGCTAAGCGTGACGCGGTAGTACCAGCCTTCAAAAAAATTGGGACTCCAGCCATCCCAGTGATAGCCGCTATGAGGGGTTTGGGGAAGGTTCATCAACTCGCCATCGCTACTATTTCTCATTTCTATTCTATACTGCAACTGTTCCCAAGCGAAACAGAGCCGCGATCGCGCCTTGCAAAGCGTAGCGGCGTTAGCTGCTCGGGAGACGGAGACTCAACGCGATATACGTGCAGTTTTGAAGAAATGCTAAGTCTAGTGAACGAGTACCGTTTCTGGATCGTAAGGAATGTTTTCAATGGTTTCTAAAATTTCTTCAGGATTGTCGCTGTCCTTTAGTGTCATCAACAAGCCGACTTTATCCGCAGGCAACTTGGCATGGTCTCCAGCTTCGGCAGAAGTACAGATAACTGGAATGCGTTCCTGACTTTCGCGGGCAAGTTCACCGATGTCTAGAGTATTCATAGCAATTTGCATGGCATCTAACAAACTTAAATCTTTGGTAGTTGCTTGATTGCTCAAGATAATTTCTGCCGCCCGATAAAGAGATTTAGGAACTTTAGCAAACTCTAGGTGGACTAACAATCCCCGTTGGTGATAGTCAACTAATCGAGTTGCAATTTCCTCGCATCGTTCTTGTTGCGTCCAATTTTCAAAACTATCATCTTCAAACCTGAACAGTGGCACATTTCCCCAGTAATGGTTTGCCATTATAGTAGGTAGACCGCCGATCGTCTCGCAAAAAAACGTATTTTTGCGTCCGCTCATAAAATCACCTTCCCGAACGAGTTCGATATCTTCATCGGGAGATAGTAACCTCATGGATTTAGCCATACTATCGGCCATAGAAAGATATCGATCGTACTTGCTTTCTTCAGCTTGGTAGTGAAAAATGTACAACTCTTGATTCTCCTGGCTGCTAGGTGCTAGGGTTGTAAAAACAACCATTCCTTTGATATCTTGTTCGCCATCAAAACGAGAGTAAGTAAATTGATAAGCCTTGTGTCTCGATCCGATCTCAACTTCTCTTAGATCGCTAACATTATTATGATAAGCCCCCAATTTACCCTCATCTCCGTAAACCTCTAACTTTTTGAGGGCGACTTCCTCTCGAGCCTCTTCTAAACTCATGGGTTCCGGTAGCTTTTCGAGATTGAGTTGAATGGAAACCCCTTCATCAGGCGAACTCAAAGATTCGGGGAAAAGATCTAGAATTTCGATGGAGTTTAACAAAGCAGGACTTTCCTTAGCCTTAGCAGTTCCCGGAGCGTCATTCGGCGATTCGGGTGCGTAATAGACTTGAGTTTGCCAAGTGTCAGGATAGTCTATATCGATCCCATATTTTTGCAAGATACGAGGTTTATCATCTCCTAGTGCTTTAGGAACGCATATCTTTCCCTGTCTCTCTTCTCCAGGATAGCAAAGATCGTTTTTATGTATCCGGCCAAGAGTGGCGACACTCACCACTACCCCCAAAGTTGCGATCCCACAGACGATCGCCAACAAAATCGGACTGCTGCTGCCACGCTGTCTCATAATCTATATGCCAGATGGAAAATTTTGAGATAATTAATTGTAGCACGATCGCAGTTTAAAAATCAACCTTCTCAACGCCGTTCCCCGGCCGTACCGGGGAACGCTACGATGAGAACTCAAGTGGAAGTCGGAACCTTGTCAGGATTTTGGACTTGGTTCAATAGCGATTGTAATGTTTCGCCTTCGATCGTCTCCAGATCGAGAATTTTCTGGGTAATGTCCTCGAGCAAATCGCGATTGTGGTTTAAGATATCGAGGGCGCGTTGGTGTCCGCTTTCGACAATTTCTTTAACCTCTGCGTCGATCGCTTTGGCTGTTTCATCGCTCACCATGCGGCGAGGGTTGCCCCCCATTCCGTCACCGAGGAAACTATTTTGCTGGCCTTTCTGATAGGCCAGCGGCCCTAAAACTTTGCTCATTCCGTAGGACGTAACCATGCGTTCTGCCAGATCGGTAGCCCGTTGCAGGTCGTTTGTTGCCCCAGTGGTGACGTTACCGAAGATAATTTCTTCAGCCGATCGCCCCCCTAATAACGTGGCAATTTGCCCGTGCAACTCGGCCTCGTCGAGCAGATAGCGATCCTCAGTTGGCGTTTGCAAGGTGTAACCCAATGCGGCCATCCCTCGGGGGATAATCGAGATTTTTGAGACCTTATTGCCGCCGGGAACCAGTGCCCCCACCAAAGCGTGTCCGACTTCGTGATAGGCGACAATTTTCTTCTCTTTATCGTTGAGGACGCGACTTTTTTTCTCCAGTCCGGCGACCACTCGTTCGATGGCTTCAAAAAAGTCTGCTTGCGTCACTTTTTCGCGATTGTTGCGGGCAGCCAGTAAGGCCGCTTCGTTGACTAAATTGGCCAAATCTGCTCCAGCAAAACCAGAAGTCCGCACCGCAATTTCTTTGAGGTCGATCGCGTCAGCTAGCTTCACCTTTTGGGCGTAAATTTCTAAAATCTTTAAGCGACCGGAGAGATCGGGACGATCGACCAACACTTGGCGATCGAAGCGTCCGGGACGCAGCAAAGCTGGATCTAAGGTTTCCGGCCGGTTAGTGGCTGCCAAGACGATAACGGTATTTTCGCCCGCAGCAAACCCATCCATTTCGGTTAGCAGTTGGTTGAGCGTTTGCTCGCGTTCGTCGTTTCCGCCCACGAAACCGCCATTTCCAGACCGCGACTTGCCGATCGCGTCTAGTTCGTCGATAAAGATGATGCAAGGTGATTTCGTCTTCGCTTGCTCGAAGAGATCGCGTACCCGCGCTGCCCCTGCACCGACGAACAATTCTACGAATTCGGAACCGGAAATACTGAAGAAAGGAACGCCTGCTTCGCCAGCGACAGCTTTGGCGAGTAGGGTTTTTCCTGTTCCCGGCGGCCCGACTAATAACACCCCTTTGGGAATCCGCGCTCCAATGCGAGTATAGCGATCGGAGTTCTTCAAAAATTCGACAATTTCTTCGAGTTCGACTTTCGCTTCGTCTACCCCAGCCACATCATCGAAAGTGACTTTCGTTTCGTCATCTTGGACGTACACTTTGGCTTTGCTTTTGCTAATCGAAAGCGCCCCTTGCGGCCCGCCACCGCCACGCATCAAAAAGAAGCGCCAAACGGCAACAAAAATGAGCGGCGGAATCACCCAACCGAGCAAACTGGTAAACCAATTACTGCGCGGAGGTGGGGCAGCAGCGAACTCTACGCCGTTACTTTCTAGGCGGTTGGGAAGTTCTAGATCCAGGGCGAGAGGAGTAGTCGAAAGAACCTTTCCGGGTTTGTCTTCTTCTTCGGGTTGAAGTTGAAAGCGAATTTGGTCTTGTTCGACGTAGGCGCGGGCCACTTCCCCATCTTGAACCAAATCAATAAACATACTGTAGGGCACTTGGGGAATTTTAGGCCCGAACAGTTGAGGGAAGATAAGGTTGATGAGTAAAAATACGCCGGAAACCAGCAGTAAAATGTTGGCGATCTGGCGCGATCGCGATGGTGGGGGATTGTCTCTAACGCTCATAATTCGATTTTAGATTTTGGATGCACGGATTTTGCGAAAAGGTGACTCTTCAGTTATTCTAGCATACACTGGTGTAGAAACCCAGTTTCTTAAAGGACAGACTCGATTCTTGTCTGGCTATAGGCAAGAAACCGGGTTTCTGGGTAAACCTGAATGCTGACATTTATTGTATCCAAAAATGTCCCCCTACAGACTGCGATTTTCGATCGCGCCTTCTTTCCTCTTGCCCCAGGGGACTCGCTCCCGTACAATAAAAGAATTGGCAGACATGAAATGCAATGCCTAAACCGTCTACACTGACATTCGATCGCGGCACGTTAATATTGCACCCGCCACCGCGAGGTAAAGGTTGGATCGACTACGCCACCTGGGACGATCGCGTGGAAAAGTTTCGCATCCCTGCCATTCATTATCGCGCTTTAATCGAATCGCTGCAAGCTGACGAAACCGAATTTAAAGATAATGCCAAAGCCTTCATTCCTTTAGAACTGACTTCACGTTTGCAAATGGAACCTTACCCCCACCAACAAGAGGCGTTGGCGGCGTGGAAACAGGCGGGACGCTGTGGCGTGGTGGTACTTCCAACGGCGGCGGGAAAGACGTATTTGGCGCAATTGTGCATGGAACAAACGCCGCGCAGTACGGCGATCGTCGTCCCGACTTTAGATTTAATGCACCAGTGGTACGCGCACTTGTTGGCGGCGTTTCCCGATGCGGATATCGGTTTGCTAGGCGGAGGATCTTACGATCGCTCTGATATTTTAGTTTCCACTTACGACAGTGCGGCGATTAACGCCGAACGCTTAGGCGATCGCTACGGATTTTTTATCTTCGATGAATGCCACCATTTGCCCACTGATTTCTATCGGGTTATCGCTGAATATGCCATCGCTCCCTATCGCTTGGGACTAACAGCAACACCGGAGCGATCGGATGGCAAGCATGGCGACTTGCAGGTTTTAATTGGAGATGAAGTCTATCGTCGCACCCCAGAAGAACTAGCTGGCGACGCACTGGCGCAGCATCGCATCGAACAGATTAAGGTTTCGCTGTCTCAAGAAGAACGCGATCGCTACAACCAGTTAATTAAAGAACGAAACGACTTTTTACGTCAGTCTAAAATTAGTCTGGGGAGTTTGGATGGCTGGAAAATGTTCGTCAAAGTTAGCGCCCGATCGTCCAACGGTCGGCGGGCCATGAAAGCGCACCACGAAGCTAAGGCGATCGCCCTGGGAACCGATGCCAAAA
>CAKZKB010000265.1 GCA_937121005.1 uncultured cyanobacterium
GAAGCCCCTCTCCCTGGGGAGAGGGGTTTGGGGTGAGGGTAATTCTTCACTCGTTGAACTCACGTTATTTTACAAAAGTGACTCTGGGATTTGCTCGTGAAACTCAAAGCGATCGTCCGCCTTCTGGTATTTACAATTGCTGCGCTCGTCGTTAGCATCAGTTATGTCGCGGTCGGGAAAGTATCGAATGCCAACATTCCGCGCCCCGATGTCAATGCGTATTTAACCGACATTGGGATTCCACAAGGGGAAGAAGCATTTAACGCCTATTTATCATCCCATCCCGACGATCGCCAGGCTCGTTTTAGCTTAGGAATATTGCAATTTTTCGGGGCAGTGGAAACCCTGGGGCAACAGTTGTACCGCTATGGTTTAGATCCCAACCCGGCGCAACAGATGGGAATTCCTTTCTTGCGTTTTCCTGTGGCGATGGATAACCCCAATCCCGAACCAATGGACTACGAACACTGGCGAGATCTGTTCGAGACGTTGGAGGAAAATTTGCAAGCGGCTGAGGCGACGCTGGATCGAGTTGGCGACGATCGCGTCAAGGTTCCCGTGCGTTTTGCTCAAATTCGTTTGGACTTAAATGGTGACGGAACTCTTAACGAAGCAGAAGAGTTTTTACAAATTTATCAAACCTACAACCGCAATATCGATGCAAATTTCATCGAGCAAGCCAAAGCATTTTCTATCGCCTTTGACACTGGAGATGCGTATTGGTTGCAGGGATACTGTAACCTGCTGATGTCGATGACCGATACAATTTTAGCTTACGACACGCAAGAGTTATTCGAGCGCTTGGGATCGCGGTTCTTCGCCCGCGTGGAAACACCCTATTCCATGCCCTCCACTGTACCCGCAAACCGAATTTGGGAAGCCGATATTGCTGACGCGATCGCGGCCATTCATTTATTGCGCCTCGATCCGATCGAACCCGAACGGCTAGCAATTGCATTAGATCGCGCCCGAACCGTTATCGCATTGAGTCGCCAGTCTTGGAACGCGATCGTCCAAGAAACCGATAACGATCGCGAATGGATTCCCAACGCCACGCAAACCAGCGTCATTCCCGCCGCCGTTACTGGCGAACAAATTGACACTTGGTATCTCATGTTAGACGAAATGGAACGGGTTCTGTCCGGGCAAAAACTGTTACCCCATTGGCGCTTCCCCAACGACTTAGGCATTAACCTAGAACGAGTCTTCCTCGAACCGGCTGCTTTCGATTTGGTCTTGTGGGTGCACGGAAGCGCCGCCTTACCGTATCTAG
>CAKZKB010000266.1 GCA_937121005.1 uncultured cyanobacterium
TTTGAAGATCCCAGGATTTTTAGAGCGATATCGGGAAGCTATGCGTCAAGCTGATGCAGGAGAAGTTGTCTCGTTCGACAGCATTGGGCCAAATGTATTACCTCCAGAAAAATACTTACAAATTCAGCCAGCCCCTTATGGAAGTGGTTACACTGATACCTCAATCAACCACGATTCTGTTGTGACGGATCCATCCGCAGGGAGGAAATCGTGAGAGCCGTTATTGCCGATACGGGGCCATTATACGCTAGCTTTGATACAAGCGACCAGTATCACAAACAAGCGCAGTTAGAATTACGAGAACTTCAGCAACAGAAGTTGGGAGTTCTTGTTACTTACCCTACTGTCCTCGAATCCTACAGCTTAGTTTTACAGCGCTTTAATACTCGTTTGGCACAAAGATTTCTCCAAACCTTGAGATCTGGAACGACTGTAGTAAAATTAATCGATCGAGACTATTTGAATGCTATGCAGTTAGTGTCTAGCTATCTCGACCAAAAAATCACACTCTTTGATGGTTTGACAGCGATCGTCTCCAAGCGCTTAAGTTTGCCTATTTGGACGTATGACTATCATTTTGATATTATGGGGGTACAAGTTTGGCGTTAGTAAAGAAAAGTCAGGCAGGCAAATTGCCCGCCCGACATCGTTCACTTATCGTCCCGCGTTGGCAAGGGAATCTCCATAATTTCCATCAGCAACTCCAGTCGCGATGGACGAGACAACAACGGGATCAGGTTGGGAAGCGAGTAGTAATCGCCAGAAAACGTAAACGTTTCGACGGGAATTTGTTTCTGTTTCAACCGATCTTGCAACCAATTAGAACAATAACCTCCCACGCGGACGATCGTAATCTCGGGTGCGACACCCATTTGGCGACAGTACGCTTCGTAAGCATCAGCAGTGTAAGGGGCAGTATTTTCCCCTTCATCTGTCACCATGACGATTTGCTCGACACGCTGTTTGTTGCGCTGCAAAGCTGCAATTCCACAGCCGCAACTGGTTCCGCCTCCGGCTTTAATCAGCTTAAAAGCGCGTTCCCAGTCGCTTAATGCGTTGCTTTTTGCCTTCACTGGATAAGGCATGGTATCGAAAGCGTAGACGAACAAATCCGCATCAGCGATACCAGAAATCAAGGAAGCGAGACGTTTTCCGACCTCAATCGCCTGCGTCATGGAACCAGATTTATCCACCAACAATGCCGTTGGTTTGGCAATTTTGCCGCGCTGTTTCACCTGTTCGTCTGTGACTTTTTCCAGCTTGGCAGTGGTGTCCGCATCTAACCCGGCAGCATCGGCAGCGACGCGGGATTTGTAAGCGGAAACGCGATCGCTTGTTTGCGCGGCTTCCAGTTTTTTGTCTACCAGCGCTTTCACGTCTGGGTGTTCCAATGCACCGCGACTTTTGAGGGATTTGAGGTTATTGATAACCTCTTGCGGCGACATGGAATTAATCAGCGCCACCAACACGACGGGGGTGAGTTGAGATACCGCACCGATGGCGATCGTGTAAGGAATCTTGTATTCCACGATCTGCTGTGCTTGCGCTTCGGGAGTCTCAGCTTTTGCTAACTGCTTGAGCGCGTAGGCGAGACTGTCTTCCGGTGGTTTGTTGGCAAACAAAATCGCATTAGCGCGATCGCTCGGTTTGATGTGCAGCGTCGCGTACAGGTGTTTCATCGCCTTGCGGTTGCGAATTGCAGCGCGATCGAAGAACTTGGGATTGAGTTCTCGGGCTTGCAAGTAACGACGTACCGCAGTGCGGGCGCAACGGGGAACTTTACCGCAGTGCTGCTTCATAAAGTCCACAATTCGTGCTACCTGATAGGGCGGAAATTTCTGCAACATCACGAACCCCGCATCGCGATGTTCTTCTACCGAACTGGTCAACAATTGACCGACAAACACTTCTTTGTGGTCGCGCACGTCGCCAGTGCGATCGTACCATACGGCCAAGTGTCCGTAAAACAAAGGATCGAGTTCCACCATCATGTTGTGTAACTCGGCGACTTCTCCCAGGTTGCGGTGGGGAGTTGTCAGCAAGCTGTTGAGCATTTCCAAACGCAAATCGCGTTCTGCAACGTTCATTTTTGCCACCTCCTAAGTGTAGCGAATGGGAGGGTAGCTGTCGCCTGCTGCGGCTTTTTTAGAAATCGCCGCGCGAGTTTGGGGAGCGAGTTTTTAATACCACATGACTGACCTTTTTCAAGGCACAGCCACCAGAGTATGTACGCTCTCGCAGTTGGGGCGCGGCAACAACTACCATTATACAGTGACCAGTGTCGTAGGGGCGAAGCATTCACACCAGAAAATGGAATTTTTTGTTAAAACCAACAGGGTGAATGCTTCGCCCTCTTACTATGAAGAATCCCCTCGTTCCTCTGGCTCTGCCAGGGAACGTAGTTATCGAGGCTCTGCCTCGTGTAAAATGGAGGCGGAGCCTCCACAGTTCGTTGCGCCCCAGAGGAACGCAACGAGGGGAAGAATTGAATTGAAAAGCCGCACGAGTACGAACAGCAATGCCAGCTTTAAGGCCCTGGCTTGCAGCGCACTACCTCAAAGCGCACCTGTTTTGGGTTTGGTGAAGTATGTATGCTGTTTGGGTTAGGGTGCGGCCAAAACAATGCAAAATTCAGAATTCAAAATTCAAAATTGAGGATCCTGTACGATCTCGGTTTTGCCCCCATTTGGCTTCTCTTTCTCCGACGATTTCGGCGATGAAGAAAATGACAATGACGGCAAGAATGAGTCCAAAAATGGCATCGAGAGCGTTGAATTGAGACGCGGAGAAATCGCGGGAAAAGTTGCAGTTGAGGCAACTCCAATGGTGCTCGCTTCGCTGCACGATCGCGTGTTGCTTGCAGCGAGGGCATTGTGGCAAGTTGTTGGCAAACATAGCACTGTCGCTGCGCTCCAATTCAAAATTCAAAATTCAGAATTCAAAATTTTGATTCCAAATCTGTGGCAAGTTTTCAGGTTGCAAGCTGCTTTTTGATGGCTTTGATTTCTTTTTTAGTACAGTGGCGTTTGTGGTAAGCGTATTTTGGTGCTTTATATTCGCGCACTGCACTTAAATAGGTCAACGGTTTCCCTAAGAGAATATCGAAGACTTCATCGCCAAAGCGAATGCCACGAAACCCTTTGAAACTGACAAGATACCAAATATCGTCGATTTTGCGATACTGGTGGCGACTGTCAACTTCGATCGCGTCATTGCGTTTTTGAGGGCGGGGCTTGGGTGGAGTTTCGACAACGCACAGCCGTCCGGTTTCGGGATGAACGTAGAGCGGTTCTCGGTGTCGCCAAGATCCCGATCCGAGGGGAATATCTTGACGGTTTTTGCGATAAGGAACGCCTGCAATAATGATGGCGTGGCGCTCTACAAATCGCCAAACATGAAAGATAAGATGCTCTCTCGAACGGGTGTTCGATTTGAGTTCGCGAGTCAGTTGGCTGTAAACATCGTCCCAATTTTGCCCGACTTTGGAGCGCAACCAGCGATAAAGTGGTGCGAGACGATCGCGAATATGTTTCGTTTTGAACCGATTCATGGGTTCGTAACCGCTAAATTCGCGATCGAAGTTCTGTTGGTATTTTTTTGCGCCCTGGGGTGTTTTAATGCTCCCCTCACGCGGGCGATCGACAATCAGTTTGTCCAAACGGTGTTCGCTCATGTTTTTTGCGATTTGTTTGGCGATCGTTTAGAGAGA
>CAKZKB010000267.1 GCA_937121005.1 uncultured cyanobacterium
TACACCCCCGACTTTCCGCAAAATTCAGAGTTCAAAATTAGCAAACTCCATTTTTGAATTTTTAATTTTGCATTTTTAATTCCTCGAAGAGGTGGTCTAGGTCTCGTTCGCCTAGTTTTGGAACCGGAACCCCAAATACCACAGCGAGTACAGCAACTCGAACGATGTGTCAGATCTTTACCTGCTGGCCAACAAAGAAATATGATAGAATTGATAGAGCAAGCTCTAATCTACAAGTTCCCCGATCGCCCCCGGAAGGAGTTAGAAGCCATGTTTGGACTCACAGAATGGAAACAAACCCGTTTTTATAAAGAAGTCAAAGCTGAAGGTCTTCAAGAAGGTCGCCAAGAACGAGAGGAGGAAATCTTGTCTACGGCCATTCCTCGAATGCTGAATGCTGGGCTTAGTATCGAAGAAATTGCTGTTTTTTTTAATATTGATGTGGAGACTGTTCGCAAAATTGCCAATCGAGATAACTCTTGAGGTAAGGCTTCAGGTCAATGGTAGTATTGTCGCAGATCGCATTTGCTAAGGGAAGCGTCTGGCTCCCAAACTGCGATCGTTATATCCCCATCACCACTCTAAAATATGACTATGGCTGAAAAATCTAACAACAAAACTAGCCTATCGAGCGTTTTATTCGCGATCGCTGTTATACTGGTAGTGCTGTTTAGCATCTTGCCAATTGTATGGCAATTTCTCACGTCCATTAAAACCAATGACGCGATCGTCTCCATTCCCAACGTTTACTTCCCCAGTTTCGACCAACTGACATTACAACACTACGTGGATTTGTTCGCCCGCCGTCCGTTTTTGCGGTATATGTTTAATAGTGCCTTTGTCGCCGTCACCTCAACGATTTTGTGTTTGGGGTTGGGATCCCCGGCGGCGTATGCGCTGGCGCGGTTGCGAATTCCAGGGGAACGAGTGGTGTTAGCTGGGGTTTTAATTGTCACCTTGTTTCCCTATATCCTTCTGTTTCTCGGACTGCTAGAATTAGTGAAGTTGGCAAACTTGGGTAACAACTACTTGGCCTTGATTATCCCCTATACTGCCATCAATATGCCGCTTACGATTTTAGCAATGCGAAGTTTCTTTCAGCAATTGCCCCGCGATCTCGAAGATTCGGCGCGAGTCGATGGTTACAACACCGTGCAAATGTTGTTAAAGATTGTCTTACCCATGACCTTACCTGCATTGGTGACGACGGGAATTTTGGCATTCATTTTTGCCTGGAACGAATTCATTTTTGCCCTCACCTTTATCACTCGCGAAGAGATGAAAACGATCCCGGTGGCGGCGGCACAAATTGGCGGATCGTCGTTATTTGAAGTCCCTTATGGAACCATTGCGGCGGCGACGGTGTTGGGAACGCTACCCTTAGTGTTGTTGGTACTCTTCTTCCAGCGTAAAATTGTCCAAGGCTTGACCTCGGGAGCCGTTAAAGGATAGACTGTTGTTTAAGGATTCAGCATTGTTGAAAGATCCCCCCTAACCCTCCTTGGTAAGGGGGGAATTACCGAAAACTTCTTAGTCTCCCCCTTAATAAGGGGGACGGAAGGGGGATCTTTACAGTCATGTTCGACAACACCTGAATCCCTGTTTAATGATTGAGGCACGATCGCGATGCTGTCTTCTTGGATAACTGGCGCAAATATTTCCATAGCAACGATCGCGATCGCGGCTTCTCCGGTGGTGGCGCAAATCGTTCCCGATACGAGTTTACCCCAAAACGCGATCGTCACTCCCGATGGCAATCTTTTTACCATCGATGGCGGAACGACTGCGGGAGGAAATCTCTTTCACAGTTTCAGCGAGTTCTCCGTACCGACGGGTGGCGCAGCCTTTTTTAACAATTCTGTGGCGATCGACAACATCATTACGCGGGTGACGGGTGGCAATATTTCTAGTATTGATGGCATTCTCAGCGCCAACGGAACGGCAAATTTATTTTTACTCAACCCCAATGGCTTCGTTTTTGGCGAAAATGCCAGTCTCGATCTGGGTGGTTCTTTGGTTGTCAGTACCGCCGGCAGTTTGCAATTTGCTGACGGTTTGGAATTTAGCGCGATCGCGTCTGAAACCTCGCCGTTGTTAACCGTTAGCGTTCCTGTTGGCTTGCAGTTGGGAACCGATCCGGGGTCAATTGTTGTGAGAGGAACTGGAAATAACTTGACATTTGATGCGGGAAGCGGACGCATCAACGCCGACGATCGTCCGGTGGGTTTGCAAGTGTTTAACGATCGGGCGATCGTCTTGGTTGGCGGCGAGATCGAACTGGCTGGCGGCAATTTAAGTGCCTTTTCTGGGGCGATCGATCTGGTAAGTGCGAGTGGAGATAGCAGTGTCGATCTCGTTCCTACGGGTACGGTTTGGCAAACCAACAGCGAAGGAATTGCTGATTTTGAGAACATCACTCTCTCGCAAGCTGCTTCTGTAGATGTCAGTGGCAATGGTGGCGGTACGGTTCGCATTCGCAGTCGCAATTTAAACCTAGAAAATGGTTCGGCGATTTTGGCTGAAACCCTCGGTAGCGACAATGGAAATGTTATTGATATTCGCACCACTGAAGCTGTAGGAGTTGGCGGCGCGAGTCCTTTAAATCTATTTGGCGTTCTCAGTACAGAAACTGCACCGGGATCGACGGGAAATGGCGGCAATATTGCCATGGAAGCGGGGACGGTACTGTTACGAGATGGGACATTTGTTTCTACTGTCACTCACGGCGAAGGAAATAGCGGTGACATAACGATTCGATCGCGCGATCGCGTCGAACTCAGTGGTTTAGATGTTGATGGGTTTGGCAGCATCCTCAATACGGGAATTGCCCCCGTCGGTATGGGAAATGGCGGCGATCTGATCGTTGAAACCGCGACTTTAGCGGTACGAGATGGTGCGAGTATAACGGCTTCCACTCAAGGTATGGGTGATGGTGGAAATATCACCATTCGTGCCAGCGATCGCATCGAAATTGGCGGATTAGATGGCAGTGGGTTTGGCAGTATTCTTTCGGCGGAAGTCGTTCCCAACGCCACTGGAAATGCAGGAAACATCGACATTGAAACTCGAGAGTTATCTCTTGGCGACGGCGGACAAATCGTGGTTTCGACCTTTGGAAATGGCAATAGCGGCAACCTCTCTATTGTGGCTACAGACGCGATCGCGTTGAGTGGTTTAGACGGAGAAGGATTTGGCAGTACCCTCTCTTCCCAAGTTAACCCAGAAGCGATCGGAAATTCGGGCGCGATCGCCCTAGAAACGGGACAATTAACCTTACAAGATGGGGCCTTAATCTCCTCTACAACCTTTAGTCGAGGCAATGCTGGAAATATTAGCATTGTTGCGACTGAGGCGATCGCATTGCGCGGATCTCGATCGGTAGACGATCGTCCCAGTAGTATTGTCTCCCAAGTCGATCTCGATGGCATTGGTAATGCGGGAAATATTGACATTGATACGGGAACGCTGTTACTTGACGAGGGAACGTTTATCACTTCGGGGACGTTAGGAAATGGCAATGCAGGCAATATTTCTGTTGTTGCGGCGGACAATATTACCTTACAAGGGTTGAATCTTGAAGGTGGCCCCAGTCAAATCCAAACCGAGGTTGGTGTCTCTTCCGCGATTGGTAATGCAGGCGATATTACCATTGAAACCGGACAATTGCGACTCGATAATGGGGCAGGAATTTTATCGACAGTTGCGGGAACGGGAGAAGGTGGAAATCTCACCATTGTTGCTAGCAACTCTATTACCTTAAGCGGCGAACGCGCTGACGGTGTTTTTGGTAGTCGCTTGCAAACGAATGTCGATTCGACGGGGACGGGAAATGCAGGCGCGATCGCCATTGAAACGGGGCGCTTGCTGTTACGAGATGGAGGCGAAGTCAACTCCGAAAGTCGCGGAATGGGAGATGCAGGAGAAATTAATATTGTCGCGACAGACGCGATCGAATTAAACGATAACAGCGCGATCGCGGCCCGCATTTTCGATCCGGGAAGGGGTCGCGCCGCCGGAAATGCAAGCGTTATTCGCATTGAAACGGGAGACTTAACACTGCGCGATCGCAGTTTTCTCCTCTCGACAACAGGTGGAAGTGGAGATAATCTTGCTACTGGGAATGCCAACGATATTATTGTCAGTGCCGATCGCGTTCTCATCTCTCAAAATAGCGAAATTTCTGCCCTCTCTGAAGGTGGCGGCGATGCAGGTAGCGCCATCGTTTTCGCAGACGAGTTAACCCTAGAAGACGCAGGTCAAATTCGCGTCGGTGCGATCGGCGATGCTTTAGCAGGTAACATTGTTGTTCGCGCTGAAGACATCTTTCTGCGCGATGGTGCTATAATGGAAGCCAACATCGAATCCGGCGGTGGTGGCAACATTAATATTGAGGGCGATCGCCTGGTTCTCCGCCGCCGCAGCAACATCAACACTAACGCCACCGGATCGGCTACCGGAGGAAATATTACCCTGACGACGGACGTACTTGCGGCGTTAGAAAACAGTGACATCACCGCCAACTCCGAGCAGGATGCGGGCGGCAATGTTATCATTAACACGCAGGGAATTTTCGGAACCGAATTTCGCGAATTTCAGACCCCTGCAAGCGACCTAACGGCAACTGGGGCCACTCAAGAATTGCAGGGCACGGTACAAGTGAATACTCCCGATATCGATGCCACTTCCGGCCTCGTGGATCTACCCACCGATGTCGCCGATGCAGCTAGTTTAATCGGTAAAGCTCCCTGTTCGCAAGGATCGCGCAGTGAATTTGTCATCAC
>CAKZKB010000268.1 GCA_937121005.1 uncultured cyanobacterium
TCATTGCTCATTGCTCATTGCTCATTGCTCATTGCTCATTGCTCATTGCTCATTGAAATGTCTGGAGAGTTTAGCGATCGCAACCCCCCACCTAGTAACCGCCAACTACTGACACTGGCGGGTCTGTTTGTTGGCGTTATTGTCCTCATCATTTGGCTGGTGAGCGCGATCGCCAATGGGTTAGTGTGGTTGATTCCTCCTAGCGTAGAACAGCAGATCGGCAAACCCTTTATCGCCGCTTACGAACAGATAGCTGAAAACGCTTCAGCACAACGAAAACTCAACGATCTCCTCGACGAACTCGAAGCCGAATTACCTGCTGAAAATCGTGCCGAACGAGATTACCAACTGCTGTACGTTACCGAGTCAATAGTCAATGCTTTAGCACTTCCTGGCGATACCATTGTCCTCTATCAAGGCTTAGTCGCGCAAGCCGAGTCGGAAAACGAATTGATGATGGTTTTGGGTCACGAATTGGGGCATTTTGCCAATCGGGATCACCTGCGAAAACTGGGGCGATCGTTCCTGTTGCGCGGTGCGTTGGCGGTGATTTTTGGCGATGGTGGTTGGATCGAAAGCGTTCTATCTTCCTCAATTAACAGAATTTCTAGCGCTCAATTTTCCCAATCTCAAGAGCGCCAAGCGGACGAATTTGGGTTACAATTGTTAGTGGCATATTACGGTCACGCGGCGGGTGCGACCGACTTTTTCGATCGCATGGCCGATAAAGATCGACGGGATTTTGCCTTTCTTTCAACCCACCCGCGCCCCGATCGCCGGGTGCAAGAGTTGGAGAAATTGATACAGCAACGGGGATACAAAATCGAAGCGCGATCGCCGTTACCGGAGGTATTGTAGGGGCAGATCTGCCCCCTTACTAGAAATCTTTGGGGCTAAAAAACTCCGATCGTCTCATCATTCGCCCTCGCGAGCCCGTTAAATTTTCCGGATCGAGATTGACAAATCCGGCAGATTGCCGTACAATGAGAGTATCGTTAGGGACGAGGCGTTTTCTGGTCGTCTCGCGGTTCGTTAAATAGAGTTTGCAATCTAGCTTTACTAACGTACTGCCCTGCCTCACTGATAATACATCACAAATCCCTCACAACCTACAGAAAAGGAAGTTAGTTGTTATGGCTAAAGTTGCCGCTCGTCCTTTTCGAGGGAATTTCTGATTGTTCCCCATTTCTTACCCTGTGACAGTTTGGGTGCGGAATGTGGGATATACTCGTCATATAGACTGTAGTACAGCTTGGCGGAAGTAGGCTTACCATTGCGAAATGTACGCTGTCGCTACACTGCGAGCTAGTACATTGAGATAGTTGGCTTATTTATGCCACCCTGTAGTAGTTTGGGTTGCAACGCGAACCCTAACACCCACAAACGCTCTTAATTGTTCGTTGACATGACCGATCCCATTGACGACTTACTCGCCCAGGTCAAAGCAGAATGCGATCGCGAAACCCCAACCCCAACCCCTAACAAACCAACCCCTTCGCCATCGCCAACCCCCCAAAGAAAAGACCTCACCGATCGCCTACTCGACGAAGTACGCGATGAATTTGCCGATCGCGATCGGGCTGCGGCGATCGCGGCGCAAGCCCGCCAAAAACGCCAACAACAGCAAGAAGAAGAACGCCACCGACAGCAGCGACAGCAATTCGCTAAGCAAGCTCAATTGTGGCTGCAAAACCTGGAACCGCTTTCGACTGAAGGGATCTGGTTTGAAGAATTTGCTAGCAGCTATCCGACTAAAATTGAAGCTGCCATCGACTACTTACAAGCCCTAGCCGAAGTGCGATCGACCTAACATTTGGATCGATAATCTGGAGTTTCCCGATCGCATGGTGTTCGATATCGATGCTGCCGATGACAAATTTTTAATTTTTAATTTTTAATTGGAGCGTAGCGACTGACCGAAGCTGTGGTATGCTTGGGGAGATTCTCTCCAGGTGTATCCGTGCCGAAGAAAAAATCGACGCTACTCGATCGCGTTCGTCGGTTTGCTAGCGCGATCGTCAAACTCTTTATCCGTCTCTTGCGGTGGGTGTGGGATCTCCTACACCTTCTACAAGCGCGATCGCGAGGTCGCTATCAAGTCAAGCGCGTTCCTGACGGCGATACCCTAGCGGTTGTTGATGCCAAAGGCGATCGCATTAACGTGCGTCTTGCTTATATCGATACTCCAGAAGTTGCCCACAACGAAGCAGAACGCAAAAGTCGCAAGTTGGTTTATAAAAGTCAGTTTAAATGGGGCGATCGCGCCAAAGATCGCCTGCAAGATCTTGTCGAAGCAGCCAACAATGAAGTATTATTAACCCTTGTCGATACCGATCGCTACGGACGGCACGTTTGCGAAGTTCGCCTCGCTAACGGCACATTTTTACAAGAGGTGCTTGTCTCGGAAGGACTGGCACAAATTTATCGTCAATATATCCCTAAAGACTGTCCCAGTTTACCTGCATTGGAAGCCGCAGAAGCCCTCGCCAAACGCCGACGGCGCGGACTGTGGAGCGATGAAAAATTTATCCCGGCTTGGGAGTTTCGGAAGTTGACAAAGTAGAAGATGTTTGCTAGGATAGCGAACAATGACAAAGCGGGCAAGCCCTCGAGTCTACCCGCTTAACGTATATTCTATTTTTCGCGATCGGTTTTTGTTTTAAGAGATTTCTCCGTCCAGGTTATTTTCAACTTCGCTCAAAACTTCAAACAGTAGATCGGTTGCCGAATCAAAACGGCTTTCTAAAGTGCTGATGGTGTTTTCGACCAGTTCCAGGCCGCGAGTACGAAGGATGGATATCCAACTGTCTTCAATAGTAATCATGGGTTTTGGGTGAAACTCGACATTTTAAGGGGTCGATTGTTTTAAAGATTTCCCGAACTGCGGGCCGCGATCGCGGTTAGCAGGCAATGGGAGTTCCCTCACTAACAAATATATACTGTTAGTACAACGTTTGTCAAGTTTGCAGACATCGGATCGTCTCAATCCCTTTGCTGGAGAGCATTTGAGGTGCTTAACATTATCGAGGGAGCATCTGGCGATCGAGTGCGAATGGTAACAAAGATGACGCGATCGCCCCGCAGCACAGATCCGATTCGATATAGTGAGAGCATGGCCAAACTTCGCCACCACCGCCCCTCTCCGCGTCACCGCCGCCCCCAACAGCGACGGCGCTGGCGCGTACCGCCGTTCCTAGCAGGCAAGGCGCACCCGTCAAAATCCCGCCTGTGGCTGGTATGGGCAATTTTGGTCGCCATCTTTTTGGGGTTGGGGGTGCGGCTGTTTCACCTGCAAGTCCGCAACGCGATCGCCGAAGAACCGCCCCCCGTCATCGCCAACACCACCCTACCCCGCCGCGCCATCGAAGATCGCAACGGCAACCTGCTGGCCCTCGATCGCCCGGTGTACGAACTCTACGCCCACCCCCACCTGTTCGAGCGATCGCTGGCTGACATGGCCGCCGCCCTGGCCCCCGTCCTCGATCGCCCTCCCGCTTCCATTCTCGCCCAACTCTCCAGCGCCCCCAGTGGCATCCGTCTAGCCTCCGATCTCTCGCAAACCAAAGCCGATCGCGTCGCCGCCCTCAAAAGTGACGGCTTAGAAACCATCCGTCACCAAGCCCGCCTCTACCCTCAAGCCGAATTGATGGCGGGAGTGGTAGGCTTCGTCAACGCCGATCGCCTGGGACAAGGCGGCGTAGAAGCCAGCCAAGAAATCCTCTTGCGACCTCGCGCCACTGACCCCTACTTCCGCGACGATCTGCGCGTTCGTCTCACCCTAGACGCACGCTTGCAACGGGTGGCCCGCAAGATTCTCCAGGAAACCGTCACCCGCGTCGGGGCCAAACGGGGCGCATTGCTAGCCATGGATGCCCGCGACGGGGCCATGCTGGCTTGGGTTGTCGAGCCCTCTTTCGATCCCAACCGCTACAACGAAACCGATCTCGAACGCCTGAAGAATTGGGCCATTTCCGACTGGTACGAACCGGGTTCTACCTTCAAACCCCTGAACGTGGCCATTGCTTTGGAAACCGGGGCCGCCCGTCCCGACGACTCGTTTTACGATGCCGGCCGCATTCAGATCGGCGAGTGGCCGGTACAGAACTTCGACTACAATTTTGCCGGGGCGCGGGGGCCGCAAACCGTGACCGAAATCCTCCGAGACTCGAGTAATGTGGGCATGGTACGGCTGATGCAGGAGGTCGATCGCCAAGCGTACTACGAATGGTTGCAAAAACTGGGGATCGGCGATCGCACCGGGATCGACTTGCCCTTTGAAATTTCGGGCCAGCTAAAAAGCGAGGAACAATTTGTCTATTCGCCTATCGAAGCCGCCACTGCCGCCTTCGGTCAAGGGTTTACCCTCACCCCCATTCAAATGTTGCAATTGCAGGCCATTCTCGCCAATGGCGGCTACAAAGTGACACCCTATACTTTAGTGGGATTGTTTGACTCGCGCGGACGACAGCGCTGGCAAGGCGATCGCGGCGATCGCGAACGTATTTTTTCTGAAACCACCACTCGCCAAGTCATCGACATGATGGAAGAAGTGGTGCGCGACGGAACGGGAACCGCGGCCCAAATTCCCGGTTATCGCATTGCGGGAAAAACCGGAACGGCGCAAAAAGTTAACCCCAACACGGGCAGTTATTCGACTTCAGCCAGTATTGTTAGTTTTGTAGGCATTTTACCGGCCGAAGATCCCCGTTACGTGGTGTTGGCTGTCATTGACGAACCCGACGGCGGAACGGGGGGAAGTGTAGCAGCCCCGGCGGTACGATCGCTAATAGAAGCATTAATCGCGATCGAAAATATTCCCCCATCGGCGATCGCGGAGGAATAGTTTTTTCTCCACGTTCGGAATAAAATAAGAAAGCACACCTTACAAGTTATACCAATTTCCAGAATTAATGCAACACATGGAAACGTCCATGTAGGGGCAAACGGCGTTTGCCCAATCCGAAGTGTAACACTATTTTCGGAAAATGGTATCAGATAAAGTCTTAATATTCCCCCCGACAATGCCAGAGGAACGGTTAAAATAATCGCCAGCGGATCGATAAGCGAATTGTACTGCACTGCCATGACCACGAACACCATAAAAGTTGCCAAACCGCCCAAAACTTGTCGCGTTTTCCATGCTACAATCAGAGAAACGAGCCGGAACGACTGTTATGAGAAGTGCGATCGCGAAATCCATGCCACTCAAAGATACCATCAATGCCATCGTTCGTGCGGGCGATCGCGGCGGTTACGTCGCCGAATGCTTAGAAATTTCTGTCGTTACTCAAGGGGATACCCTAGATGAAATCGTCGCGCACTTACAAGAAGCTGTGTCTCTCCATTTAGAAGGCGAAGATCCGGCCGAGTTTGGACTTATTCCCCATCCAAGTTTAGTTGTCACCTTCCGAACGATCGCCTCGAGATCCCTCCCTCTACCCCATCCCAATTTATCCTCCTCAAAGCAACACCTTCACCGAAAAAGCATCTGCGTACATCTTATTTATCTGTGGTTGCATTATCTGTGGTTCCCTCTCCACAAACTTGGCGCAAGGTTTTCACAAAACCGGGATAGGAAATAGAAGCGGCTTCTGCTTGTTGAATATAAGTCGTTCCCGACGATCGCAGGGCGGCGATCGCCAAACTCATGGCGATGCGATGATCGCCGTAACTCTCCACTTCCGTCCCTTTCAAATCCGCACCGCCGACGATTTCCAACCCGTCGGGTAACTCTGTTACTCGCGCCCCCATTTTATTCAATTGTGTGGCCATTGCTGCTAAGCGATCGCTCTCTTTGACCCGCAATTCTGCTGCATCGCGAATCGTTGTCGTCCCGCTTGCAAATGCCGCCGCCACTGCCAAAATCGGCACTTCGTCAATGAGACGGGGAATGACATCGCCCCCAATGGTGCAGGCTTTTAAGACACGCGATCGCACTCGTAAATCGGCCACGGGTTCCCCTGCGACTTCCCGTTCCTTCTCTCGCGAAATATCTGCGTCCATCATCTCCAACGCTTCTAAAATACCCGTGCGCGTCGGGTTCACTCCCACATTTTCGACTACAATTTCTGCACCGGGAACGATCGCCCCCGCCACCAACCAAAACGCCGCCGAACTGATGTCCCCCGGTACGACAACCGTTTGCCCGGTTAACCGCGATCCCCCGGTAACGGTGACGCTGCGACGATCGCCATCGACCTCAATTTCGGCCCCGAACGCCCGCAGCATTCGTTCGCTGTGATCCCGCGACAACGCTGGTTCCACCACTGTTGTCTTCCCTTGCGTTCGCAACCCTGCCAACAAAATACACGACTTCACTTGCGCCGAAGCAATGGGAGAATGATACTCTATTCCTTGGAGCGATCGCCCCGACACCGCCAACGGTGCCACCGAGGCCCCATTTCGTCCCCATATTTGCGCCCCCATCTGCTGCAACGGCTGAACCACCCGCGACATGGGCCGCGATCGCAACGACGCATCTCCAGTAACGGCGAAAAAACAGCCTGCTTGAGATGCCAACAACCCCAACATCAGCCGCAGCGTCGTCCCGGAATTGCCCGCATTCAGGACATCACCCGGTTCTCGCAACCCCACCTCTCCCACACCGCTAACCCGAACGCGATCGCTGTTGAGAGGAGAAATTTCAGCCCCCATGGCTTGCAGGCACGCCGCCGTACTGCGCGGATCTTCGCCCAATAGCAAGCCCCGGATCTCGGTTTCTCCAGAGGCGATCGCCCCCAACATCAGCGCCCGGTGGGAGATGGACTTGTCGCCGGGAACGGACACCCGCCCGCCCAAACTGACCCCGGTTGCAGGGGGGGTGACAGCCCAAATTTCTCCATTTTGTAACAGTTGCGCGGCGACGATCGACGAGGGCATTACAATAAACATCAGAGGGAGCGTTAAAGATTCTAGCGCGTTCTCGCCCCATTCGCTTTCGCACAGGAAGTCAAATATGCTAACGCACCAACGCAAGCCCGTTTGCTTATCCCTCGTCTCCCTCGATTTGCCCGTGCGATCGATGGTGGAAACCGCCGCAACCATTTACCAAAAAGAACGCGATCGCTTTCACCTGCTGCTCAACGAACCCATTATCCGGGGTTGGGAAGCCGATCCGCAACCGGAACCGCTAAAAGAAACCCGCTTGCTGTGGCTGGAAATTTCCCCCTATCGGATCGTGGCCACCATGCAGGAAAACGGCGCGTTCAGCTATCGCCACCTGTGGGAAAATGGGATGTATGGCATCAGTCGCTATTGGTTGCGCGGGGCAGCCGGGCGATCGTACAGTCAAATGCGCCTGCGAAACTACACTCGCAGCCTCACCCTCACCGGGCAAGACATTCCCGAACACTTGCGCCTCGAATACGAACTGTGGTCGAATAAAATCCAACTGGGGCGCTACGTTCTCAATTTAGAAATTGATGGCTGAGAAGGGAAACCTGCTTGCTGGGTAAACTTAGGACAAAGAGAGATAGCGAACTCCAAACAGGCGATCGGGATCCGTCCAGGTTTTCTCTAGCGTGAATCCGGCGGCTTCGGCGAGTTCTCGGAACTCTTCTTCGCCATATTTGTGGGAGTTTTCTGTGTGGATGCTTTCCCCTTCTTCAAAAGCGAACTGATAGTTGTCAATGGTGACAACTTGAGGGCAAGCCGATATGAGGTGCATTTCGATTCGCCCCCGAATTGGATTGTAAAAAGCGTAGTGATAAAAGCGATCGAGGTTAAAATCGGCTCCCAATTGACTGTTAATAATCGTCAACATATTGAGATTGAATTTGGCCGTCACTCCGGCTGCATCGTTGTAAGCAGAGTGTAAGATACGTGGCTCTTTTTTGAGGTCGGTTCCGATCAGCATTCCGCCGCCTTTTCCTACTCGTTGCGCCGATTTTTTCAACAGGTCGATCGCTTCGTGGTTCTCTAAATTGCCAATGGTGCTACCCGCAAAATAGATCGCTTTTTTGCTCGGCGTTTGGTTTTGGCATTCGGGCAGATCTAAATCGCGAGTGTAGTCAGCAACAACGGCGATCGTCTCTAAATGCGGATACTTTTGGCTCGTCAGTTCGCTATAGCTGAATAAATGCTCTTTCGAGATGTCAATGGGCATATAGGCGACGGGATCGGACAGAGAATTGAGGAGTGGATAGACTTTTTTGCCGCTACCACTGCCATATTCGACCAGCAAGATGCGATCGCCTAAAAACTGGGCAATTTCTTCTTTGTTCTCCTCGAGAATTCTAATTTCGGTACGTGTGGGATAATATTCAGGTAAATCGCAAATCTGGTTGAACAAGTCAGAACCGTACTCGTTGCAATAGAATAGCAAGGGAGGAAGTTGCTTGCGCGGTCGAGACAGACCCTTAATGACGGTTTCGCGAAGGTCGAGACGACTGGGTTGGTAGTCGTAGCAACGGAGATTTTGAGCGATCGAGTCGAGCATTTCCTGATTTGGCTTGAGAGTAGGAGCGCCAACGATGATGCTTGTCGGCATCGAGGCTTTCTGGGATCTTAGTACGTTGAGGCCGGTTTGACTGAGTTTTTACAAAAATTAACATTCGATCGCAATGGAGCGCTGCCCGAGTCCGTTGTCTAGTCGTGTGACAGTCGCACGATCGCCCAAACGCAGTAGCAGTAGAGGTGATACCAATTTCCAGAATTAATGCAACACATGGAAACGTCGATGTAGGGGCGATTCGCGAATCGCCCCTACAGTTTTCGGAAAATGGCACGAGTCGCTAGCATTGAGGCTAACATAAAAATAAAAAGGGGCGGAAGGGGAATCCTGACTAATTCACTAACAACTGGCGAGCATTTTTCAAGGCTTCGCGAACGCGATCGAACCCGGTTCCCCCTTCGCTATTGCGAGCAGAAACGACTTGTCGTGGCGCGATCGCATCGTAAATATCCGCCTCAAATTGAGGATGCAATTCTTGCCATTCTGCTAATGTCAGATCTTTTAACAGTTTACCTGAAGCCAAGCAAGTTTTGACGACTTTGCCTACCAAGTTATAGGCTTCGCGAAACGGTACGCCTTTGGCAGCTAAATAGTCGGCAACATCGGTGGCATTCGAGAAGTCTTCAGCAACCGCATTATCCAAGCGATCGCGGTTAAAGACAATCCCTTCTGCCATCAAAATTGTCATTGCTTCGATGGACACCAAAACGGTTTTTACCGTATCGAAGAGGGCTTCTTTATCTTCTTGCAAATCTTTATTATACGCCAACGGCAACCCTTTCATCAACACCAACAGCCCTTGTAAATGCCCGAATACGCGCCCCGCTTTCCCTCGTACCAATTCCGGCACGTCGGGGTTCTTTTTCTGGGGCATAATGCTCGATCCGGTGGCGCAGCGATCGGTTAAAGTCACGAAATTAAACTCTTGCGACGACCAAGAAATGACTTCTTCGGCCAAACGACTCAAATGCACCATAATTAAACTGGCTGCACTGGCAAACTCGATAGCAAAATCGCGATCGCTGACTCCATCTAAACTGTTGCGATAGATGCCATCGAAGCCTAACAACTCAGCCGTATAGCGGCGATCGATGGGAAACGTCGTCCCTGCTAGCGCTCCAGATCCCAACGGACAAGTGTTGACGCGCTGGTACGCTTCTCCTAAGCGCTGCCAATCCCGCTCTAGCATCTCAAAATAGGCTAGCAAGTGATGGGCCAAACTTACGGGTTGCGCCCGTTGCAAGTGCGTGTAACCGGGGATGAGGGTTTCGACGTTTTCTTCAGCTAAGTCTAACAAAACGGTTTGAAACTGTCGCAATGCGGCCCGAATTTCTGTGATTTTATCGCGCAAGTAAAGTCGCGTATCCGTCCCCACTTGGTCGTTACGCGATCGCGCCGTGTGCAGCTTTTTACCTACATCGCCTACCAGTTCGGTAAGTCGCCGTTCGACGGCAAAATGCACGTCTTCGGATTCGACTCCGGGGACGAATTTGCCCTCTCGATATTCGGCGCGAATTTGCTCCAACCCCGATACCAAAGTTTCGCCTTCTTGGGGGGAAATAATTCCCGTTTTCGCCAACATTTTCGCGTGGGCGATCGACCCGGCAATATCGTATTCGATCAACTCGATATCGAAGCCGATGCTGGCATTAAACCGCGCGATCGCCTCGTTGAGCGTACCTTCAAATCGTTGGCTCCAAGTCATTTCAATGAGCAATGAACAATGAACAATGAGCAATATCTTTGGAGAATGGGTAATTGGAGTAAGGTTCTAGGTTCTAGTTTTAGGTTGAATTAATGGGAGTCAATCGCCCCTAATACCTAATACCTAATACCTAATACCTCATTCAACTCGCACTCATGTAGCGAAACCAGTAACCAAAAATGATCCCGATCGCCATGGCCCAAATTTGCCCGGAATCGACGAAGGTGTTCCAGGCGCGAGCGATTTTACCTGCGAAGTCGGGATCTTCAATTTCTTGAGCCAGGAGGTGCAGGTGAGAGGCGCTGTGGTGGAGCGCTTCCGACAGGCCGGGCCAGTCGATTGTACTCAAAGTTTCGTACACGATCGCTACTCCGTTGGGTGATGGTTACTGTTGTCGCACGACCACGAGGGTCATATCGTCGCCGTGAGAGTTGTTGGGGCCGATAAACTCAGCCACGCGATCGAACAGATGGTCTAAAATCTGGTTCGGATCGGTGTAGGTTTGGCAGGCCCAACCAAAGGCACTACTGAGGTTTTCTTCCTCGAAGCGATCGCCGCTCCGGTTGGCTGCTTCGGTGAACCCATCGGTATAGTACAAGATTGTGTCGCCGGGAAACAGTTGCACGCGCGACTCTTCATATTCGCTGTCGATATCCAGGCCCA
>CAKZKB010000269.1 GCA_937121005.1 uncultured cyanobacterium
CAACCTGTTCGAGAATGGGCGTTTCAGGCTCGGCGACCACGATCGGCACGACCAGTTCGAGAAAACGACCGGACGGTTTGAAGCTCATCGACGCAGGCGCTTCAGGGTCCGCCATAGCCATGTTGAATTCCAATCCCCAGGAAAACGTCCAAGGCCGCGGCTTTTCCGGTGAGGCGAGGCCGAAATTATCAATAATTTCGCCTGCCTGCAATCGCTCCACGAGCCCGGATAACGTAAAAAGCAGCACCCGGTCGAATAATAGGGCTTCTTCAATCGGGGCTTCTTTGACCGCGTTTATGATCATGGCGATTGTCAAAGTATAAACTTCGCGACTGATTTCAGGGGCTTCTTCAAATCCCAACCACTGAGCCATCCAAGTCATTCGTTCATGAATCGCTTCCTCCTCTTGGAGGGCTTCCAGCTTTTCAATTACCTGTGCACGCATTTCGGCAAAAGCCGCAACCACCTTCGGCTGCGCCTGATCCACCCACAGCCCAAAGGCCCCGGCCAATTCGGCCAAGTCTTCCGGATACTCCACCCGGATGTTCTCGAACTGCAACGAACGCTCGTGCACGGGTGGCGAAGCGAGGCGGTCTTCGTCGATCCCCTCGGTGGCGTCGAGCACCTCCAGTTTCATTCCCGCTGCCGCCAGCCGCGCGTCTAGGCCGACCTCGATTTCTTGAGGTGCGGCGTGCAGGGCTGCAAAAGCGAAAAGGAGGGGGAGTAATGTTAGATGTTTCAAGGCAACTTCGCCTCGATCTTCAAGAAAAGCGGTGTCTCGTCAAGGCCATAGGCCGCCTCGACGGTTTCCATTTCACCAAAGGTGTTTGTCTGGAAATCCTCCACGAGAGCGTCGTCCCAGGTCCAACCGCCGTTGGCGAAGTTCGCGGCGGGATGCCAGTCGATCAGGTCGTTGCTCCGTTGGATCGTCAGAACGATATCCTCGTGCGCGGCGATGCGGTCGAAACGCATCACGGGTGCCCCGTTTTCCATGACCATTGAGGGGCGTCCACCCTCGCCGAGGGCGTAGTCGAACACCCCGGTGATCAGCCCCTCGGCACGGCTGGATGCGTCAAAAACATTGCCGAACTGCTCGACGATACATTTTTAGTCATTAGTGGAGATAGTATCACCGATTTTGACTTGGGCAAAGCGATCGCGTTCCACAAAGAAAAAGGCTCGAAAGCAACCCTCGTCTTAAAACATATCCCCAACCCTATCGAATTTGGTGTTGTCATTACTGACGAAGAAAATCGCATTGTCCGGTTCTTGGAAAAACCCTCCTCCAGCGAGATTTTTTCCGATACCGTGAATACGGGAACCTACATTCTCGATCCATCGGTACTCGAATACCTGCCGGAAAACCAAGAAAGCGATTTTTCTAAGGATCTGTTTCCCTTACTGCTGGAAAAAGGCGAACCCATGTTCGGCTACGTGGCTTCTGGCTACTGGTGCGACGTGGGGCATCTAGAAGCCTATCGCGAAGCGCAATACGACGCACTCAAAAGCCAAGTCAAAGTTGATTTTGCTTACGAAGAACGCCAACCCGGTCTCTGGGTGGGGCAAAATACCGTTATTGACGACTCGGCCCGCATCGAAACCCCGGCCTTGATTGGTAGCAACTGCCGCATCGGGCCGCGAGTTAAAATTGAAGCGGGCACGGTCATCGGCGATAATGTCAGCGTCGGGGCCGATGCCGATTTGAAGCGACCCATTATCTGGAATGGGGCGATTATCGGCGAAGAAGCGCACCTGCGGGCCTGTACCGTTTGTCGGGGAACGCGGGTCGATCGCCGGGCTCACGTTTTAGAAGGGGCCGTGGTCGGAGCCCTATCTACCGTCGGTGAGGAAGCGCAAATCAGTCCCAGCGTCCGGGTTTGGCCCAGTAAGAAAATCGAGTCGGGAGCCATCTTGAACATTAACTTGATTTGGGGGCAAACGGCCCATCGCAATTTGTTCGGACAGCGCGGCGTTAGCGGCCTGGCCAATATCGACATTACCCCCGAGTTTGCCGTTAAGTTAGGCGCAGCCTACGGATCGACATTGAAGCTGAGCGAAACCGTGGCCGTGTCTCGCGATCAGCGCAGTATTTCGCGCATGGTGTCGCGATCGCTGATTGCCGGATTGATGTCGGTGGGGGTCAACGTCCAAAACCTGGAGGCCACCGCCATTCCCGTATCGCGATCGGTGATTCCGTCTTTAGACGTTTCCGGTGGCATTCACGTCCGCATCCATCCCGATCGCTCCGATTGCATTTTAATCGAATTTTTCGACGCTCAAGGCATCGACGTTCCCAAATCCAAAGAGAAGAAAATCGAGGGGGCCTATTTCAAAGAAGATCTGCGCCGCGTCCAGATCTCGGAAATTGGCAATATGAACTATCCCAGCCAAGTCCTCGATGCCTACTCGCAAGCGTTTGAGAAACATCTCAACGTGCAAGCCATTCACCACAGCAACGCCAAAGTCGTCATCGACTACGCCTACGCGGTTTCTGGGGCGGTTTTGCCGCGCTTGCTGGCTAAGTTCGGATCCGATGCAGTGGTGCTCAATGCCAGCCTCAATCAAACGGCTTTATCGGCAGAAGAACGCGAAAGTCTGCTAACTCAATTGGGGCAAGTGGTAGAAGCGTTGCGAGCCAATTTTGGCGTGCAGGTGTCAGCCAACGGCGAACAGTTGATTTTAGTCGATGAGTCGGGAATGCCAATTCGCGGCGAAATGCTGACGGCGTTGGTGATGAGTATGGTACTCACAGCGCAGCCGCGCAGTACGATCGTGGTTCCGGTGCACGTCTCCAGTGCAGTCGAACAAATTGCCCGCCGCCATGATGCTACCGTGATTCGCACCAAAGCCAACCCAACGGCGTTGATGGAAGCGTGCAATACCAACCCCAATGTGGCGATCGGCGGGAGTGCGGAAATGGGATTTATTTTCCCGCAGTTGCATCCCGGTTTCGATGCCATGTTCTGTATTGCCAAGCTGATCGAGATGGAGACGCTGCAAGAGCGATCGCTCGGTCAGGTACGGACGGACTTACCGCGCATCTACCATCGCACCTATACCATGCGCTGTCCCTGGACGGCCAAAGGTGCCCTAATGCGGCACATGGTGGAAACCCATCCGGCCGATCGCGTCGAACTCATCGATGGCGTAAAAGTCCTCGATCCCCAGTCCGACAGTTGGGTGCTGGTGTTACCGGACGCGGGAGAACCTGTGGTACATATTTATGCCAACAGCGACGATCGCGATTGGGTAGACGATACCCTGCGCGAATATCGGACTCGCATTCAAGAGTTCGTAGACCAACAGCAAGGAGTCGAAACTCGCTCGAGTGAAGCAGTTTAATCCTCTCCTATGGCTCGTGCCCCGTCCGTTGAGGGCGGGGCTTTTTCTTCTAGGTATGAGGTGCGAGGTACGAGGTATGAGGTATGAGGTGCGAGGTGTGATACTAAATCCTGTTAATCCACGATACCATCTGATATAACAGTAGCGATGTCACCGAAACACCATCTGAGTTTATCTTATTCATCTGTGGTTGCACTCAACTTTCCTTAGTCGCGATCGCCGGAACGTCCGTCCCCCTACCAAGGCAGACGATCGCCGTTCCAGTTAAAAAAGTTGCCACTTTCAGAGGCATCTAAACCCGAAATAACCTCGAGAATGCGTTGAGCCGTGACATGGGGAGAATAGAGGCGATCGGCACTCAAACGTTGGGTAAACGGTGCAGAAAGCGGACTTTCGGTGGTTCCGGGATGGATAGCAACGATGCAGGTTTGTTTGTGAGTCCGTGCTAACTCGATCGCGGCGGTTTTGACCGTCATATTGAGCGCTGCTTTAGACGATCGATAGCCGTACCAACCCCCCAGAAAGTTGTCGCCAATGCTGCCAACTTTGGCACTCAAGATCGCGAACTGCGAGGGACGATCGCGGGGTAACAAGGGTGAAAAATATTTGATTAGCAATGCGGGGATAATGGTATTCACATAAAAATAGTGCTGCAACCCGGCGGCGCAAATGTGCGACAGTCGCTTTTCGGGGGAGACGATCGCATCGTGAAGCACGCCAACACAACTAATAACGAGATCCAAACTGCCGCAGTCGGTTTGTAGGCGATCGGCAATCTGTTCTAAGCTAGATTCACTATAGTCGGTAGCGATGTTCTCCCAACCGCCAGCGCTCGATTTTGGGGTGCGGGTTAGGCCGAAAACGCGATCGCGATCGGACAACTTTTGCGCCAATGCAGTGGCGATCGTGCTGCTGCTTCCGACAATTAGAACGTGACTCATGGTCTCGTGCGAGGCGTAAAAACATTACAGAAGGCGCTCTCGTCTTCCCTGGAGAAAAAAGGGCCAGCGTCGAGCGTAGTCGAGACGTTGACCCCTATAGTGAACCCTTCCTGAAAAACTAAAACGGACAGGGAACGATGTTGCGAATTTCGCCATCGCTACCAACCGCAATAAACCCAACGTCGGGGCGATCGATGGGTTGCCAGATCAAGCCGCTTTCGTCGGTGACGGTTTCGCCACTGGTGCGAACGATGCTGTCGTAGAGGGCGACATCGATCTTGTCGCTGGTAAAGTTGGTGAGGCGATGGATCCCCAAACCCGCTTCGTAGGTGACGATATATTCGTTGAGATCGCCGCGACAGCGCGGTTGGGGTGCGGGAACGGGGACGGGTGCGGTAGGAACAGCAGGTGGCGGCGTACTGGCGAAGCGGCGACAGGTGGGGGTCACATAGTCGCTCCAAGCATACCCGGTAATTCCTTCGGCCGCGATCGGCTGCCAGTTGCCTTCGATGGGGCCAGTGCGGACGACGGGGGTTCCCGGCGCTAGGGACGTTAGCACCTCTCCCCCCGGCGCTCGACGCACGTACAGCCACTCGCCCCTGGAAGTACAAATATAGGCTGTGTCGCCGACAGACTGCGATCGCGCTGCTTCTGGGACGATCGCGCCCCCGAGCAAAAGTAAGGGTAGGAGTAGATGAAGTTTCATCGCGAGCATCAAGTGCAGGTCGATCGAATTATACGCTTTTTCGGCCGGTGAGGCGGGAGTCCGAGGCGAAGCCCCCGCCTAAGTTCCTGGCTTTAGATACTTGCCCTGCTTGCACTGAGCTTGTCGAAGTGAGCTTGCTGAAGGGTGGGGTCAAAATTTTGAATTTTGAATTTTGAATTTTGAATTGGAGCGAAGCGACTGACGATCGCGGCGAAAAAAAACCCCAGTCGGGGTGCGACTGGGGCATCGATCGGGGTGCATCTATTTGTCTTAGTTCGTAGCTAAGTTGATGCCATCAGGAAGAACCGATCGCAAATTGCACGATTTAGGCTACGGCATCGGATGCAGCAGCAAATCGGGGAACAAGCGGTTAAACTCAATTAAGATTCCCGCCGTGATAAACATCCATACCGTGGCCACAACGGGGGCGCTGGAAAGATAGCGTTTGAAGCCGTCCATGAGGTTTTCTCCTTAAAATGCGTTGAATGGGGGCGATCGTCGGCGGAACTCCGGGGCGATCGCACCATTTGAAGTCTAGCGAGGCGAAACAGGGATTTCGTCGTCTTTGGCGAACATTTCGCCACTCAGCATCTGTTTGATTGCCTCTAGGGGCCAGATGAACCCGCCAACAGACAGGCGCACGGCCAGGGGCACGTCAATGATGATTTCTTTGTCGTAGGGATTTTTGCTCTCCCGCGCGGCAATGATGTACTTGCGGCCGACCCAACCGATCCAGCCAGCAATGTACAAGAACAGGATACTGGGGATCAGGAAGTCTCCGGCTCGCGACCAGCGGCCGTCTACGACCAAGTGGGGCAGTCCTTCCGGGCCGCACAGCAGTTGCTCGCCGTAGAATTGGAAGCGTTCTTTGGCCTTTTCGCTGGAGGCGTTTTTGGCGCGGTTGATGAAGGCCGGGGAGTCTTTGCACGGCACGAGCGAGCCGACTCCTTCATCGGCCGAGGCACTAGGAGCAAAGCTAAATAATAGGAAGGCTGAAAGAATCAGCGCAAACAGTCGTCGCATGGATGTATTCCCTCTTAAGCGGTTTTTTAGTGCGAATACTCGATTGGCATCGTACCATAGATAGGGGGCCTCTCAATTTTGGATTTTGGATTTTGGATTTTAGATTTTGCGGAAAGTTGGGGGCGTAGATCTTCTTCCCCCCAAACGTTCCAAGACGGGTTGACCCTTCGGATGAATCTGGGGGCTTGTATCCATGATGTTCTCGTTCGCTCAATACTTCTAGAGGGTGATGGCAACAGTTCTAGCAATCGAAACCAGTTGCGACGAAACTGCCGTCGCAATTGTTAACAATCGTCAAGTTTTAAGTAGTATTGTTAACTCGCAAATTGCCACCCACCGTCGTTACGGCGGCGTGGTGCCGGAGGTGGCTTCGCGATCGCACCTGGAAACGGTGAACGAAGCCGTCGCTTTGGCATTGGAGGCGGCGGGTCTGGACTGGGGGGCGATCGACGCAGTTGGGGCCACTTGCGCTCCCGGTTTGGTGGGGGCCCTGTTGGTAGGACTCACAGCGGCCAAAACCCTGGCCATGCTCCATTCCAAGCCATTTATCGGCGTACATCATTTAGAAGGTCACGTTTACGCCTCCTATCTCGGCGCGCCGGACTTAGAACCGCCGTTTCTGTGCCTGTTGGTCTCTGGGGGCCACACCAGTTTGATTCGCGTGGCGGCGGCTGGGGCCTACGAAACGTTAGGACAAACTCGAGATGATGCGGCGGGGG
>CAKZKB010000270.1 GCA_937121005.1 uncultured cyanobacterium
TTGTAATTTTTTGGGATCGTAGTAGTAGGAAACGCGATATTGGGGTACAATGGGTTGCAATTTCAGACCCGGTTCGTCGGCTAAAAGTTCTTTGACGCGATCGCCCCCATCGTTCCAAACGCGATCGATCCAGTCTTGCACTTCTGCTAGCGGTTGGCGAGTTTTCCAGTTAACCACTGTGGTGCCCACGTCGCCGATAACGTAGTCGGGGTGGGGAAAATCCCCCGCTTCCCGTTCGTTGTCGATGAGTTCGAGGCTGCGTCCGGTGACGAAAATCAACAGTAGATTTTGGCGGTGTTGTTTGAGATAGTCGTAAAATTGCGTCCGTTGTTCTGGGGAACCGCCAAAAAACGTCCCGTCGAGATCCGTAGCGAGAATTAAAGAATAGCGATCGCTCATGCGATTTTGGATGTTTAAATTGACCCTAGGCAAGTATCTAAAGGCTGAGATCTGACTATGCCCGCGTTCGAGACTTCAAAATCCGCGATCGAGAGGGCTCCGACAGCAGGGGGCTGCGGGCCGGTGTTCGATACGGTAACTGTAACACGGTTTAACATTTGCAGCAAGCGGTTGTCTGCTTTGGGGCGATCGCGGTGTAAACTCTCGATAGAATTGCTACGTTAAGTTTTAAGACTGCACACCTGTAGACCCCCGATCTGAGAACCCGTGACTACTGCTGTCGATACTGAAACCAACATCTACCTGGTCGAAGACGAGACCCAAGCGTTAATTACCTGGGCCGAGGCCGTCGAAACCGCCAAATTGACTGTGTTCGAGAAGGCCCGCCAACTCGTCACCCGCTTGGGGGCCCACTATCGCCCGGACGGACTCACCGAGATCGGGTTTTGGACTCCCGAACTGATCGCCCAGGTGATGCGAAAAAGCGAGATTTATCTAGAAGTCCTGACACCGCTAGAGGAAATCGACCCGCGATCGCCCCGTCAAAAAATCGACTTCCGCCGCGATCGCTTCAACCTCGTCCGTCACGGCGAGTTCTACTGGGGGGTTATCGCCGGAATGCGACCCGGAAACCGCACGCAGTTCGGATCGTTCTATTGGTTGCGCTACATCGACCAAAACGATAAACTGCGGGCCATTCGCGATGTCGTCCCCTACTCGCTGCCCTTTGGCGTATTTGCCCCGGCCGAGCTCTACGATATGGAGGGATTGCAAAAAAATCGGGCCGATCTCAACTATTTCGCCCGTACCGGGGCCTCACCGCTACCGCAAGTCCTGGCGGGTCGCGCGGATATCGATCGCCCCGCCCCGCGCATCAACGCGCCGGGTAACATTTTACAGCTTCACGTGGGCACGGCCACCAATCAAGGCACGCTCGAAGGGTTGACCAAACTCTACCACCACCTGTCCGACAAAGTGGAATTGGGCCATCCCCTGACCCCGGCCGAAGAGGCGTTTATCGGCTACGATGCGGTGCAGTTGTTACCCATCGAACCGACCATCGAGTTTCGTACCGACTACTCCCCCGAAAGCGAATTCTTTAACTGCGTGGCCGAAAAAGATGAGATCCTGACGATCGAACTGGCCAAACCCAACACCCAAGACTGGGGTTACGACGTACCCATTTTAGGATCGAGTGCGGTCAATCCTGCCCTTTTAGGCAGCTTGCGTCCCGATGAAACCATCGACTTCATCGCCACGCTGCACAACTTTTCCACTGGCCCGATCCAAATTATTTACGATTTAGTTTACGGTCACGCCGACAACCAATCGGAACTGTTACTGCATCGGGAATTTCTCAAAGGCCCGAATATGTACGGGCAAGATTTGAACCACCAATTGCCAACTGTGCGGGCTATTTTCCTAGAAATGCAGCGCCGCAAAATCAATACTGGGGCCGATGGCATTCGCGTCGATGGCGGTCAAGATTTCCGCTATTTTAACCCGATGACGGGAACGGTGGATTACGACGATGCCTACTTAATGGCCATGGCCGATGTAGAACAAGAAATTGGCGGCCATCGGCGCTTGTTGTTTACCATTTACGAAGACGGTCGTCCCTGGCCGGCTGAAGGATGGGAAGAAATTTCGACCTATCGGGAACTGATTGAAATGAAGCCGGAATCCTATCAGTGGGGGCCGCTGATTTTCGCTCACAATACCCCGTCTTTACAAGGATTTTGGGATCGCAAATGGCGGCGCGTTTGCGAGGTGATGTTTCAGGGCGAAAACTGGATTACGGGATGCGCCAACCACGATACCGTCCGGCGGGGAAATCAAGTCGATCCCGATCGCCCCATCAACTGGAATTTAGGCAAAACCTTACCGGAAGTCCTGGATAATGCTTACGATAATCCGGCTGTCACCATGTGGGTGTACGGGTTTTCGCCGGGGTTGCCGATGGACTTTATCAATGCTACAACGCGATCGCCTTGGATGTTTTTCCGCAACACCGACGAACGCTACGGCGTAAAAGTGGTATCCGAAGAGTTTGGATTTCTAGACTGGCAAATTGACAACTATCTCTACGATCGCGATGACAACTTTTCGCGCATGAAAGCGTTGGGATTCGAGAGTTTAGAACAACTCAAGGAGTTCGGAAAAGCCTTGCAAGATGCCATGGCTGAAAAAGATTATAATTTGGCCGATGTCGCCGAAGCCTGTCAGATGTGCTTGGGAGACTCTGCCGAAGCGTGCAGCATTGAAAGTCTGAAATTACTCAACCGTCCGGGGATGGTGGAGTTTTTGAAAGAGTTGGACGTAGACAAGTTGAAGTCCTTTGCACTTCAGTTTATGGAAGACAGTTACGAGGTGTGTAATGTCGGCCGCTACGAACATCAGTTAGAAGAAACGCGGACGAAGTTTAATTTGTCCTTGCGTCGTTTCCGCCTCGATCGCCCTTGGTTGGCGAAGAATTTGGTGGGGATCGATCGCTTTGATAAATTTGGCGACAGCAAGCGCACGGTGTATTATGGAATGCGGACGAATCCTGAAGACGAAAGCGATCGCGTTGCTATGGTAACGCACATGGGAGGCAAACCGATTACCGTCAATTTAACCGAATGGATGCCATTAGAACTCGAAGATTGGCAAGTGGCGATCGCGACGACAGACTTAGCCAAAAGCGATCGGCTCGAACATCTCGATCGCTTCAAGTTGTACGATAGCGAAGGCGTTTTGTTCGTCTATCGTCCCCGTTCGTAGGAATGTTATTTTCCCTCGTTGTATTTTGAAGTAACGAGGGGATAACCTGCGGGTGGAATACTATCGATGTAAGGATTCAGGTATGTTAGGCTAAACGGTTGTAGAAACCCGGTTTCTCAAAGGATAAAACTCGAATTTAGTCTGACCATGGACAAGAAACCGGGTTTCTGGCGAGCACCTGAATGCTTACCTATCGATATAGCATACTCTATCGAGAAAAACTGTTGAGGCTGGACGATGAAAAAATAGAGCTATAATAGAAGAAAGTTTGCTGTCCTATCGGGTTTCAAAAATGACTGTTGCCAAAACATCGACCCCACTACCCGACCACACACAACTTCCCTGCGAAGATGGCACGTTCGTGAAGAACTTTCAAGAACATCCCCAAAGTTTGCTCTTAACTGATTCTATTCGTCCTTGGCTCGATCGCCGCCATCCCGACGGACAGTATTGTATCGGACAAGATAGCGGTATCTATTGGCGCATGACCGAGCCGCCACTGAATGGAGCCGAAGCCCCCGACTGGTTTTATGTTCCTAACGTTCCCCCCGCTTTAGAGGGGCAAATGCGGCGCTCTTACGTGCTGTGGCAAGAATTAATTCCCCCTCTAATTGTCATCGAATTCGTATCGGGAAATGGGGAAGAAGAACGCGACAAAACGCCCTGGAAGGGGAAGTTCTGGATTTACGAGACGGTGATTCGTCCTGCATATTATGCCATCTACGAAGTTAAAAAAAAGCGAGTGGAAGTCTATTTTCTAGCCGGAAACCGTTACGAATTGATGGCGAAAAACGATCGCGATCGCTTCTCCATTGACGCACTCGGCGTTGAACTAGGGATTTGGAACGGAACCTACTGTAATGTGGAGTTACCCTGGTTGCGCTGGTGGGATAGTGAGGGGAACTTGCTGTTAACTGGAGAAGAACGAGC
>CAKZKB010000271.1 GCA_937121005.1 uncultured cyanobacterium
TTCAGGTGGTACAGAGAAACCCGGTTTCTGAGGGGAGAAACTCGAATTTTGTCCGTCTATAAGCGAGAAACCGGGTTTCTACACCCGTTTAGCCTAGCATACCTGAATCCTTACAAATTTTGAAACCTAACATCATAGTCAGGAAACAATTCATCTATAATTCCTGTAGCTAATACCACGCGATCGCGACCGTGCCATCCGGCCCGATCTTCTACCAAAAAGATGAATTCAGACTCTCCCAATGCCCTCGATCGAGCTTTAATCGACCTGCTGGCTAAGAAAATTGCCGCCACCCGATCGCGATCGGATCTCCGGGCCGATAACCTCGATGGCGTTCTCCAGGCCGCCGGGGTGCCCGCCTTCGTGTGGGAAAGCGTTCTTACCAGTTGTGCCGCCGCCACCGCGACAACGGAAGTCGCCGTCAATTCCACTGCGTCGCGAAAAGTGACGATCGTCGGCGGACGGGGGGAAATGGGTCGCTGGTTTGCCGATCGCCTGCGGTATTGGGGTCACGGTGTCCAGTTGATGGGACGCAAAGACTGGGATCGGGCCGAAACCCTGCTGGGGGAAGCGGATTTGGTGCTGATTTCTGTCCCGATCGATCGCACGGTGGAGATTATCCGCGAGGCGGCCCCCTACCTCAAACCGGATACGGTTCTGGCCGACATTACCAGTATAAAAGGGCCGATCGTCGCTGCCATGCTCGAGGCGCATCCCGGCCCGGTGTTGGGACTGCATCCCATGTTCGGCCCCGGTGTCACTTCATTTTTATCGCAAAAAGTGGTCGTCTGTCCGGGACGGGAAATGCCAGAGTGTCAGTGGTTTATCGATTTTATTGCCAACGACGGCGGCGAAACGATCGAATGTCCGCCAGAAGAACACGATCGGATGATGGTAGCGGTACAGGCGTTGCGTCACTTTGCCACGTTTGGGTTGGGGGTTTTTTTGGGGTTAGAAAATGTGGATATCGGCCGCAGTTTGGATTTTGCCAGTCCTATTTATCGGGTGGCGATCGATATGGTCAGTCGCCTGTTTGCCCAAGATGGGGCCTTGTACGTGGAAATTATGCTGGCAACACCAGAACGACGGGCCGCGATCGCCCGTTTAGCTGAAACTTTCGTCAGTTTATCGGAGTTAGTACAACAAGAAAACAAGGCCGAATTAATGGCACAATTCGATCGCACCCGCGCTACATTTGGAAACGAAACCGATCGCGCTTTAGAAGAGAGCGATCGACTCATCAACGCCCTCAGTATTATTTTAGCTGCCCAAACCTGAGCGCGATCGCCCCCCACCCCGGCACAAACGAGTTATAATTTGGTTACGCTCGCCAACTCCCTCGATCGACCCCCACTTGAGATGACCCAAACCATTCGCGATCGCGGCTACAGTTACTTCCTCAGCGAAGCCCCCGAACTCCTAGAAACCGTCGAACGGCGGCTGCTGAATTTGCACGAGGGAAACCGAATGCAAAACATTCACGAGTTGATGCGGGCCACTCATACCTTAAAAGGTGCGGCTGCCAATGTCGGCCTCGACACCATCAAAACCATTTCCCATTCCTTAGAAGATGTATTTCGCGCCTTGTGTAACGAACAGGCCGAAATTTCGACGGAAGTGGAACGGTTGTTATTTGAAGCCTACGACTGTTTGCGCTTGCCCCTCACCGCCGAACTGTCGGGAACGAGTATCGATAGTGCCAGTATTCTCGATCGCGCCGAGGCCATTTTCGACAGCCTCAAAGACCATTTAGGAGACTTTGCCGATAACGATTATATCCCCAGTTCGGCCGAATTGGGCTTCGATATTGCCCGATCGATCTTTGAAATGGGGGTACAAGAACGCATCGAAGCCTTAGACGCAGCGCTGCAAAACCCACCGTCTCCAGACGCGATCGCCGATCTCCTAAAAGCGCAAGCCGAAGTCTTTATCGGCTTGGGGGAATCTTTAAACCTTCCCGGTTGGGGCAATATTTCTAAAACCGTTTTAGCCGCTTTAGAAATGTATCCGCAAGAGGCAGTGGAGATCGCTCGCATTGCCTTAGACGACTTCAAAGCCGGCCAGAAATCGGTACTCGATGGCGATCGCACCTCTGGCGGCCAGCCTTCAGAAAGTTTAGCACAATTTGCTTCTGCCTCGCCACAAGACGATGCGGCAATTGACGACAGCGAAACCGCGATCGCCGAACTCGCAGACGAATTTGCCCGCTTTATCGACAGTCCCGCCTACAGCCAAAAGGGGCTCAAACCTGAAATCCGCGACTTTTTTATTGCCACCGTTCGCTACATTTTCGAGTGGTTTCGCTACGCTGAAGGGGTGCTTCCCGATGAGTTAACCTTTAACTTGTTAGTCCCCGAAGCCAATTTTGACGGCATCGACGATCGCGAATTTCTAGAGGCGATCGTCTCCGAAGCAACCGACGAGATCTCCTCTTGGATGGCTCGCTTTTTGGCATTTATTGGCGACGAAACCGAACCGGAAAATTTGCAGGTATATCGCCAGTGGACGCTACTGTGCGCTGTTCTCGCCGTTGCCAAGTTTCAATATCGAGATCGCTTGCAAGACGGACAGAAAACACGCGCCATTGCGTTGATTAATGCCCTGCGAAAACAGATCGATCGCGCCAGCAAAGCCTACAAACAACTCTCCCCTCTCTCGCGCGACGAGAAAAACTGGATCGATCGCGTTCCTCCCCTTCCCTTACCGACAACGACACCGCCTCTCGAAGACGAACTCGATCCCGATCTGATCGAAGAAATTTGGGGACAAGAAAGCGAGATCGGCGATATTGAAGCCGAAACCGAAGGCGTTGACATTTCCATTCCCGAATATGAGGAGGAAAGCGAAGACAATGTACCCCCTATTGAGGAGATCGAAGCCAGCGAAGATCCCCCCAGTATTCCCGAAGTTCTCGCCCCCGAAACCGCAGAAACGCCAACCGAAGAACCTGCTAAACCCACCCGCGCCGCCAGCGAAGTGCGCCAACTTGCCAGCGTCGATCTCAAAGGTTTGGCACGCCTCAACCACCGAGTTGGCGAACTGTCGATCGCCCAGAATCGCCAGGTTTTAGAAGATGAAAAATTGCGGCGATCGTCCCGAGATCTGCGCGGACAACTCCAGCAACACCAAACCACACTCAATCAACTGGTAGAATGGTCGGAGCAGATTATGAGTTTAGTCGATCGCGTGCCTGAATTGGCTCGCCTCGATCGCTTGTTACAATTAGGAAACTCGGATTTCGATCTCGAAGATTTTTACGCACCCAACCTCGAAAGCTACGCCGACTTACATACTTTGCTGCGATCGGCGATCGCTGAAATTCAAAAATTGGACGATCGTACCTCCGAAATTGACAGTTTAGTGAAAGGATCGAGTTATGTCATGGAAAAACAGCAAAAAATCCTTTCTGTCATGCAAGACGATCTGATTGAAGTGCGAATGTTGCCCATCGGGGAAGTGCTAGAACGCTTCCCAGGTATGGTTAAAAACTTGTCTCGCGTCCAAGACAAAGCGGTTAACTTAAAATTAAGTGGAACCGAAGTTCTCGTCGAACAAGGTATCGCCCAAAAACTCTACGATCCGCTTCTGCACTTGGTTCGCAATGCCTTCGATCACGGCATTGAATCCCCAGAAGTGCGCCGCCAACTGGGAAAACCGGAAGCGGGAACCATCGAAATTCGGGCCTACAATCGCGGGACGCAAACTTGGGTCGAAGTCAGCGACGACGGCAAAGGATTAGATATGAATTGGATTCGCCAGCGTGCCGTTGAAGGGCAATTTCTCAGCCATAGCGAAGCCGATCGCCTGGTAGAACCCGACCTCTTAGAAGTTATTTTTGAACCCGGTTTTTCCACTGCTTCTCGCGTCAGCGAAATATCGGGCCGGGGGATCGGTTTGGATGTGGTACGCGATCGCGTTCGTTCGCTTAAAGGAACCGTAAAAGTCCAATCTCAACCCCAACGGGGCACGACATTTACTTTACAAATTCCCCTGGGAATTAGCATTGCTAAACTGCTCGTCGTGCAAGGTGGCGGTCATACTTATGCCCTGTTACTCGACTCGGTAGAAAAGATTTTGCTGCCCCAAGCCGATCGCATCAAACTGTTTGAAGATCGCCGCGCCTTACACTGGCATACTGGAGAAGAAGAAGTGATGGTGCCCGTGCGCCAACTAGCAGATTTGATGCACTATAGCTTCTCTTCCACGCAACAAGTTTTAGAACCGACAACCAACGCCATGTCGATTCCCCGCAAGCAGTTCGCACCGATTTTAATTCTCAATAGCGGAAGTCGGCGGTTGGGGTTAGAAGTTGACCAAATTATCGGCGAACAAGAGTTAGTGATTCGTCCCCTGGGAAGCGCGATCGAACCGCCATCTTATATCTACGGATGTAGCATTTTAAGCGACGGTCGGCTAACATTAGCGATCGACGGTGGAGCCATGCTCGATCGCGCTTTTGCGCCTCGTTCTAAAGCCATTTCATCCACCAAACCTCGCCAAACCGTTGCCGAAATTATTCCTCCCGATCCCCTCGCATTACCCGATACTCCTGCCACCAAAACGGACGATCGCACGACGGTTTTAGTCATTGACGACTCGCTGAATTTACGCCAAACCTTGCGCGATACTTTAGAAGATGCGGGATATCGCGTCATTGAAGCCCGAGATGGCAGCGAAGGCTTAGAAAAACTCGATCGCAACCCAGAGATCGAAGTTATTTTCTGCGACATTGAAATGCCGCGTACCAACGGATTTGAGTTTTTAGGACAGCGCCGCCAAAATCCTCAATTTGCCGAAGTGCCAACAGTCATGCTAACCTCTCATAGCAGCGATCGCTACCGCCAATTGGCGATGGAATTGGGTGCGTCGGCTTATTTAACGAAACCCTATTCCGAGTCGCAAGTGCTCTCGACGCTAACAGAGGTGTTAAACGAAACCGCATCGGGGTAATTGTCTTCGGTTCCCCTCGCAATACCTGTGTAGGGGCAATTTGCGTTTGGCGTAGCCTCTGCACAGCAAATATCGCTCCTACTATTGTTAGTATGAAATTAAAAAACCCACCCGAACTATTCGATGTTGTCGAACTCCTAGTCAATTTGCCAGAATACGATCGACAGATGGGAGAGCAAGGAACCATCGTCGAATGCTACAATGACCGAGACTTCGAGATAGAGTTCGCCAACGATCGCGGTGAAACCACTGGACTTTGCACCCTCTCCCGCAACCAATTTATCGTTGTTTGGAAATCCAACACCCAACAAATGTAACAGATTGGAATCGGGATGTAGGGGCGAACGGCGTTCGCCCGTTCCTAAGTGTAACGCCTTTTCTGAAAAATGGTACGAGACCTCTTAGAAACACCGTTACTGGATTCCCACTCGGAAGCGGAAGAAACCAACATTGTTCGCAGGCTCGTTGTCCACCGTTCCCAAGTTCAACAATACTGCACCGTTGGGATTGGTTTGGTTCGCACAGGCATTATTTTGGGGTAACGGAGCCAACGGCGAGACAAACAAACCGCGATCGCTGTCTTGGGGATTGGTAATTGCCGTTTCTTCTCCCAAGAACCGCAACTCGATCCCCGATTGCATCCCGAAACTTTCCGGCATAAACACCGTATTTTCGGGAATCAAATCGCACAAGTTGACATCGCTGGCATCCACATTACCATCAGAGAGGAAATAGACCGTATATTCGACCAAATCTCCACTGCGTAACGGCGTGTTCGGAGAAACCGCCAGTAACCCCACCGGGGACAATTGCGACCAACCGGGGGCATTGTCGTCCTCATCGTTAGGATCGTCGATAAAATCGTTAAAAGTGTTAGTCGTATTGCCGCGCACCACTGCTGTAATCCGTTTTACCAGACGAATGCGCGGTTCGCGAGCCACAATTTCGAGCTCGTTGGTCGCCATATTGTTGTCTGGCGTGTCGTCATTGTCCGCATTGGCGGTGACTTTGGTGGTCAAAATTCCCGGCTGCGAAGGAATAATTACCAGGTCGATCGTCACGCTTTGGCCGGGTTCGATATCGCCCAACTCGCAAGTGACAACGCGATCGACCACCGTACAACTGCCCTGAGAAGGGGTAATCGAAACCAATTCCACCCCTTCGGGTAGGGTATAAGTCAGCGTCGATCCCACGGCCGTTGCCGGGCCGTCGTTGGTGACATCAATGCTAAACGCCGCCTCTTCCCCAGCCGGAATCGGTTCTTCCGGCCCCGTGATGCTGGCCCGCACGTCGGCATTGTCGGGTAGCACTTCTACGGTTGTCGTGCCACTGTTGTCGCTGGAGTTGACCTCGTTGTTGGCGATCGTCGCAGTGGCTCCAATGGTGATAGGGCCGGGTTCGCGAGGAATCACCACCAATTCCGTCGTCACCACCTGACCCGGTTCGATATCGCCCAGGTTGCAGGTGACGAGGTTGGGTTGAATCTCGCAGGTGCCCTGAGAAGGAGTGGCCGAAACCACTTCCACATTCGAGGGGATGGGAATCTCGATCGTCACGTCTTCGGCCGTTTCCGGGCCGTTGTTGGTCGTGTCGATGGTAAAGGTGGCCGGCTGGCCGACGATAAGCGGGTCGGACGGGGGCGTAACCGTTACCTGTACGTCCGAGTCGCCCATCTCTTCGGTTTCACCATCGCCATCCATATCGTCATCCTCATCGACGATCGTCGTTGTGGCGGAAGCGAAGTTATTGCCTTGGTTGGATTCTGCGGTCGAGGTCGTACTGGTGGCTCGGTTCACCAAACTACCCGCCTCCTCGGGAGCCGTCACTGTCACCGTGCGCGACACGCTCTGTCCCGGTTGCAGGGAAACCAAGGTCGGCCAAGTCACGACGTTCCCCGACACCGTACCGCCATCGGACGCACTTTCAAACGTGACTCCTCCCGGCAGGGTATCGCGAATCGTCACGTCGGCCGCCGCTTGGTTGCCTTGGTTAGTGACGACAACGGTGTAAGTCATGGAGCCACCGGGCATAATACTGGTGGGGCCAGTTTTACTCGTCACCAAATCCGGGGCGATCGCGGGGGCAGGTGCGGGGCCGGGCGTGGGAGAAGGAACGGGCGTACCACCTCCTCCACCGCCTGGAGTCATCCCGTCACCGCTCAGGCGAGTGGTCAGCGTTGCCATATCGGTGTCGCTGTTGTTGCTGGTGTTGGACTCGCCTCCACCCGAAACCGTGGCCGTGTTACTCAGCATTTCGGGGGCATCGGCCGCGATCGTCACGGGAATGTTAATCGGTGCGTAGCTCGACCCCGCCGCCAACTCAGAGGCGATCGTACAGGTAAGACTTAACCCCGATACAGAGCAATTCCATCCCGATCCAGTCGGGGTTCCCATCAC
>CAKZKB010000272.1 GCA_937121005.1 uncultured cyanobacterium
GGCGACGATCGCCCACTGCAACCGACGAAAAGAGCGACGAAATCGGACGCGCATAGAACACACCACTAGCGAAAGGGACGGGCTACCCGACGAGGACAGCCTCGATCTTATTACAAAAGTTTACAAAGCAAATCGGGATCTGTCGAAGGTCGTGTCGTTACACTCCAATTCAAAATTAAAAATTAAAAATTAAAAATTATGCCTAAGTAGATTGCCCGAAATCGTTTCAGGGAGAGGCTTTTAGGGGCTGCGCCTGAAGGCGGTCGTTTCAGTCAGGCGGCGATCGTCTGCCCGCCGCCCAATCGTGATATCTTAATCGAGTGCGAATTGTCAACTATCTGGGGAGGGGGGAGTCAATGAGCGTCGGCACGATTCGAGTCCGAGAGGTCAAAACCCACGATCGCCACATCGAGATTCTTTACGGTGCGGGCGATTACAGTTTCGCCACCAAGATTTTTTATCACGATGTCTCGTTTTCGCAGTTAAAAAAATTGTACTCGGCGCAGACAGTGGAAACCGTTGTCGCTCACATTGCCTTGTTTGAAGGCATGAAGTTGTGTTCTCTGTTTCCGAAAACGTTTGATATTAGCGCGATCGCCCCTTACCTTCTCCCCCAAAGTTTGGATCTGTTTTATAAAATCTATAGCGGTGTTTTCGCCCAACACTGTTACGAAAATCGCGTTAACGACTATTTCGGGCCGGAAGTTGTGCCGAACCGCGATCGCCTACAAGTTCGACAACCCGATAAAATTGTCGGAGAAAATGACATTATCCTCACGGGTTGCGGTGGCGGTAAAGATAGTGCGGTGATGCTCAAACTCATGGAATCAGCATCTTTACCCTTTGCGTCGATGCAGTATTCCCACACGGTTTACGGAAAAGCCGATTTTCAGCACCAACTCATCGATGGTGTCGTCAAAACAGTCAGTCCCAACGCCACGCATCAAGTCTCTATTTACGACGACTTTGCTGACTATCCTTTATTTGAATTATATTTCCCTGAAAATTCGGGCATCATTGCGCCTGAAACTCCCGTTTCTATCTTTGAATCGTTGCCATTGATGATGCAATACGGCTATCGCTATTTTGGTCTCGCTCACGAAAAAAGTGCCAACAAAGGAAACTTGTTTTCTGAGTTTTTAGGAAAAGAAGTCAACCATCAATGGGGGAAAGGCTACGAAGCGGAAACCTTGCTCAATACCTTTATTCGCGATTATCTGCTTTCTAACTTTAATTACTTTAGTCTGTTGGCTCCCATTTACGACATCCGCATTTTTAAGTTGCTGTCGAAGTATCCAGAACTGTTGCCGAAAATCCACTCTTGCAACATTCGTAAACCCTGGTGCAAAAAATGTCCTAAATGCGCTTATGTTTGGTTGGGGACGATGGCGTTTTGCGATCGCGATCGCGTCGATGCCGTCTTCCAGAAAAATCTCTTCGACGATGCGGATCTGTTGCCCACATTTCGGCAAATGATGGGGCTAGAATCGCAAACCCCCTTCGAGTGTATTGGCGAAATTGAGGAGACGCGACTGATGTTGAAACGGTGTCGCGAAAAAGGACTGCAAGGGAAGGCGATCGCAGTCTTTGAAAAGGAAGTGCTAAGTCAAGACATCGACTGGAACGCACTGGAACAGCAGTACGATCGCGTTTACTCGCAAGAACACGCCATTCCACAGGAGATTTTTAAGGCGATCGAATCTTTATTGTAATCTCCGGATCGATTTAGCATTCGGTAGGGTAGGCATTGCCCACCCTACTACTAGATTTAGGCAGACTGATGAGATTTTGAACTGCTATCTGAACTTTGACGTTTGAGAGACGCGATCGAGCCGATCGCACCTAAAGTTAACAGCGCGATCGCCGAAGAGGGTTCGGGAACACTCTCGCGATCGCTTTCTAAGCCACCATATTCGACAAAATATCCGACGCTAGTCGCAGCTTCGGGATGGTCGTCAGCCCAAATAGTAGCATCGTTAGGGAGATCGTTCCAGCTACCGGAAATGACTGGCTGCCACATATGAAGGTAGTCTTCTGTTTCAGCTAAAAGGTTGTTGGGTTCGCCAGGAAGAAAATTACTGTAGCCAATTTCCGTGCCATTATCCCAGAAAACAGTTCCGGCTTCCGGGCCAGTTTCCCATTTCCAAATGCCGTCGGTTTCGGCATCGCTACCGCCAAGCCAACCCACCCATTGAGAAATACTGTCCGGTTCGTTTAAGAATGTCGAGACGAGAAAGTTGTTTTCAGCTTCGGAGGTAATAGTTGCCAGATACCCCTGTAGTCCGTTATAGGTTTTAGACGAAGCGGCGGCTTTGGCTTCTTCCCAGGTGAAAGAACCCGAAACGTATTCGTAAAAGTGTCCGGTTTCGCTGGAGAAGAAAATCGAACCTAAGACGGGAGTACCGGCCGATGCTGGCAAAGCAGCCAACAGGTGAACCATCAAACCGATTGGTAAGGTCAAGAACGCTCGTTTCATAGCAGTGCCCTGAAGGTAGATTTTCTTTCAGGTTGCCACAGCCACTCGCAACCAACCAGTCCAAATTCGGATCGTTTTCGGCACGCAACAAGCGGCGATCGGATCGATTCTGGATCGAATTTTTCACAACAATGCTATAATTGAGGTCTCAACTGCAAAAGCGATGAGGTCGGTTTATTTCTATGCGATCGCAATTGTACGTGATTTTAGGTGGGTTAATGCTGTCGGCGTGGACAGCATCGAGGGCGATCTCGCAACCCATTACTCCCGCAGGCGACGGCACGGGAACAGTAATTGTTCCCGATGGTAACGAGTTTAGCATCCAAGGGGGAGCTAGAAGCGGTAGCAATTTATTTCACAGTTTCGATCGCTTCGATTTAGACACCGGACAAACGGCAAATTTTATTAGTCCTGGAGAGATTAACAATATTTTCGGGCGCGTCGTTGGCGGACAAGTCTCGGTTATCGATGGATTGTTGCAGGTTTCGGGAAGCGATGCTAACCTATTTTTAACCAATCCCGCCGGAATTATTTTTGGTGAAAATGCCCGCCTCGACGTTCCCGGAGACTTTACGGCGACAACTGCAACGGGGATCGGGTTTGGAGATCGTTGGTTGCGGTCTGGAGAACCGACCAGTTGGGGCGATTTTGTAAGCAATCCGACGGGTTTAGAGTTTGCCAATGCTACGCCAGGAAGCATTTTTAATTTTGGCAGTTTAGCTGTAACCAGAGAGAGTAATTTAAGTTTAATTGCTGGCGCGATCGCCAACTTTGGTAACTTGAGTGCGCCAAACGGTGACATTAGTTTAGTCACCGTCCCCGGACAAAACCTCGTGCGTCTCGGCATTCCGGGCAATCCCTTGTATTTAGAAATTTTACCCAATGCAGTGGGGAATAGCACGGGAAATTCTCTCGATTCCTTGCTGGCACAAATGGGAAGCCATCACGCCGATCGCCTCACGAGAAATGCTGACGGATCGGTCGTTCTCGCGGGATCGGCATTAGTCGTGGAAGCAGGAGATATTGTTGTTTCCGAAACCACCATCGACGCGCGATCGTCCACTGTTTCAAGCTATGGCAATCTATTTTTAGGCGAAACTGAAATTAACACCAGTGGCGATCTAAATTTGCTAGCCACCGATACGGTGACAATTCGCGATCGCTTCGGGGCGACAGTGGGGGGAAACTTGCAAATTCGGGGCGATCGCGCTATCGATATTCTAGCGCTCAACGCTTCCCGATTTCCGTTTGCAGTGGGCGGCGATCTATACTTAAGCAGCGATGGGATTATTTCTGGGGACACGCGCTTTTCCGTTGGCGGCGATCTTGCCATTCTCGACCTAGCTGGAGATGGCGGCACTTTCCTCAGTCTGTTCGATCCGATTCTGTTTGCGACTGGAAATGTCACCTTTGGCGACTATACCGGGGTCGCGCTCAAAATTGAAGCGGGCGGTAGCATCACCGGAAATAATATTACCATTACCGGGCCGGATACCGAACTCGATGCCAGTTTCGCCAGCGATCCCGATTTCGAGGTGCTGTCAACTTCAGCCGCATTAATTTTGCGATCGGGTGTCGCTAACCCTGGCAATTCTGCTGTTCCCGATGGCTTCGAGACGGACAGCAACCCGACGAGTCCTGCTAATATTACCGTTGGCAATATTGCGACTAACAGCGGCCCGGTTATCCTATCGGCGACGGGAGCCATTTCGACGGGGGTGATTAACACTCTAGGCGACACGGGAGGCGGCAATATTACGATAGAGGCGACAGAAAATATCGACACGGGTATTCTCTTTTCCAGTGGCGGAGATGTATCTTTACAAAGCAATTCGGGCAGCGTTTCCACTGCCGATATTTTTAGCAATGCTGTCGATGGTGGCAATATCCGAATTGTTGCCGCAGAAGAGATCCAAGCCAACGATATCGATGCTGAAGGGTTGCGGGGAACCGGAGGTAATATTACCTTAGAAGCGACAGGCAATATTGTCAACGAATCTCTCGACGCGCGAGGATTAACCAATGGGGGTAATATCAACATCACCACAGAAGGAACGGTGCGCGTTACCGATGTCGCTTCCTTCGGCATTATTCGCGACGAAGCGAGTATTGTCACCTCTGGCGAGGGCAGTGTAACCATCGATCGCACGGGAGAAGATAATATACCTTTTGTCGTTGGAGATGCCAGCGAAAATGGCACGGCGGGGACGATCGCGGCGGGAGAGACTGTTATCTCATCAGGAAGTATTGAAGCGGAAAGTTTTACTCGAGGTAACGTGACGATCTCGAACACAACGACAGGCGGTACTAATGGTGGAGATGATGGCAATGGTAATGGCAATGGTGATGGTAATAATGGTGGCAATGGTGATGGCGATAATGGTAATGGGGGCGATGACCCTGACGATCCCGATTCTCTTATCGAAGCCGTTGAAGACGATATCGAACGGTTGCAAATCGATGCCAACCGACAAGGGAGTTTACCTGTTTCCGAACTTGTTTTAGCCCCAGAAGCCCGATTGACGCAAGACTTCGAGCGTTATTTGGGTTTACCGCCAACCGCTAAAGTTTCGATCTCTGAAACCCGGCGAATTTTACAAGAAGTTGAAGAAGAAACAGGAGACAAACCGACGATCGCCTACGTGCGTTTCGTGCCTCGAGGCTTAAGTACGAAATCGCTCCCAGAAAGCAGTATCGACACCGAACCCGATCCCGAAGACATTTTGGAAGTGCTGACGATCGACCCGGAAGGCGAACCCCAAAGCCAGGTTTTCCCCACTGTATCGCGCGATCGCGTCATCAACGAAGTCAACCAACTGCGCTACACCATCACTAACCCGCGCCTGCGACGAACGGAAAACTATCTTCCCCACGCCCAACAACTGTACGATTGGTTAGTACGACCCCTAGAACCCACACTAGAAGCGCAAGAAGTCCAAAACATCACCTTCATTATGGAGGAAGGACTGCGATCGCTGCCCATTGCTGCCCTCCATGACGGCGAACAGTTTGTCGTCCAAAAGTATAGTCTAGGGTATATGCCCAGTCTCAGCCTCACCGATACCCGTCGCGGCGACGTGCGATCGACCCGCGTTCTCGCTATGGGGGCTTCCGAGTTTCCCGGTACGGATCTGAGTCCCTTACCCGCCGTTCCTACCGAGATCGAGCTCGTCGCTTCTCAACTCTGGCGCGGCGATCGCTTTCTCAACGAAGAATTTACCCTCGAAAACCTGCGATCGCAACGCCGTCGCACCCCTTATGGTATCGTTCACCTAGCGACGCACGGCGAATTCAATCCCGGCGATGCCAGTAATTCCTACATTCAATTATGGGAGACTCGTTTGGGTCTCGACCAATTACGGACGCTAAATTTAGACAATCCCCCTGTCGAACTGTTGGTATTGAGTGCGTGTCGTACCGCCGTCGGTTCGACTGAAGCCGAGTTAGGTTTTGCAGGGTTGGCGATCGCGGCGGGAGTAAAATCAGCGTTGGGCAGTTTTTGGTATGTCAGCGACGAAGGCACGCTGGCTTTGATGACTGAATTTTACCACCATTTGGCAACAGCACCCACCAAAGCCGATGCCTTGCGACAGGCACAAGAGTCGTTTCTAGAAGGAGAAGTTTACATCGAAGATGGCCATCTTGTCAGCACGGCAGGCCGCTTTCCCCTACCGCCGGAATTGCAAGAGATCGAGGATGTCAGTTTGTCCCATCCCTATTATTGGTCGGCCTTCGTGGTGATTGGCAATCCCTGGTAGGAGTTGGGGGTTTGGGGGATAAAGAATTAGGGGTTTAGGGGTTTGGGGGATTAGGGGGAAATTAATATTCATCCTTCATCCTTCCTCCTTCATCCTTAAAACCTCACACCTCATTTCATCAACGGTGACAAATCGAGGTAATCTCCGACAACATCGGCGATCGCGTCGAGCACCACTTCTCGCTGTTCGCGATAGTCGGGAATGCCTGTCGGGAGGGCTTTAAGACCTCGTTGTTGGCGCAAGCGATTTAACCAAGACCGCCGCCACGGCCCGTTATCAAAGATACCATGTAAATAGGTTCCCCACACGGAAGTCTCGATATTTGCCAGTCCCAAACCCGTGTCGTCGAACAGGTGGCGGGTATTTTTTGCGGGGGTAAAATGCGATCGTCCCTGGTGCAATTCGTAACCGGAAACGGGCAATCCTTCTTGGGGATAGGTGGCGGTGACTTGTCGCTGGCGAGCGGTTTTTTGTCGGGTAATCACTGTGGTTAGCGGTAGCAGTCCCAAGCCGTCAAAGCGACCTTCTAAGCCTTCAACGCCTTCGGGATCGGCCACCACTTGTCCGAGCATTTGGAAGCCGCCGCAAATGCCGAGAACCGTGCCGCCCGCATCGACATATTCTTGAATTTGTTTGTCCATTCCTGTTTGTTGTAGGGTCAGCAAATCGGCGATCGTCGTTTTAGAACCGGGAATCACCACTGCATCGGGATAGCCCAATGTTTTCTTCGGGCTGATGTATTTAACGGTGACAGTGGGTTCGGCTTCTAGGGGGTCAAAATCGGTGAAATTAGAAATACGCGGCAAGCGAATGACCGAAACTGTGAGTTCGCTGTGGGGTTTGCGCGATCGCGGTTCGATCAGGCTTAAAGAATCTTCGGCCGGTAGCAAGGTTTCCATCCAAGGAATCACCCCCAATACGGGAATGCCGATGCGTTTTTCGAGCCACTCGATGCCCGGTTCTAAAATCGATCGCTGTCCGCGAAACTTGTTAATAATAATGCCTTTAACGAGGGCGCGTTCGTCGTCGTCGAGCAGTTCTAACGTACCGACAACATGGGCGAACGCACCGCCGCGATCGATATCTACTACTAGCAACGTGGGAGCATTCAAATGTTTGGCGATCCGCATATTGGTGAGATCGCGATGCTTGAGATTGATTTCTGCCGGACTTCCCGCCCCTTCGCAAACCAGAATATCGTATTCGGTTTCTAATTGTCCCAAACAGGTACAAATGGTTTCCCAACCGCGATCGAAATACTGTTCGTAATATTCAGACGCACTCACTTTTCCCACTGCTTTTCCCCGTAAAATTACCTGCGAGGTGCTGTCGCCTTGGGGTTTAAGCAAAATGGGATTCATATCCACTGTCGGCCGCACTCCGGCGGCCCAGGCTTGCACCGCTTGGGCGTACCCGATCTCGCCCCCATTGTTGGTCACGTAAGCATTCAAGGCCATATTTTGCCCCTTAAACGGAGCGACGCGAAACTGCTGTCGAGCCAGCAAGCGGCAGATCGCAGTGGCAATGAGCGATTTTCCTGCGTGGGAGGTGGTTCCCACAACCATGAGTGCTTTCATGTCACAGAGGGCGTAAGGGGCGATCGCACTTGGGAGAACGTGCGTCTTCTTAAGTTTAACGGCTAGCCGGCCATCTAGGGGGGAGACTCGCGATCGAACTTAGATTTTAAGGGTCAACAAACATCAAACCTCGATGGCGATCGCTCCCCGGCTGTATGCTAAAGTTAAAAATAGCACGATTTGACAACAACATTTGACAACAACAAATTTATGAATCTTCGCATCGGTAACGGCTACGATATCCATCGCTTGGGACGCGATCGCCGCTTGATTTTGGGTGGGGTAGAAATTCCTCACGAGTTGGGGTTAGTTGGACACAGCGATGCGGACGTGATCGTTCATGCGATAATGGATGCCATGTTAGGGGCGTTGAGTTTGGGAGATATCGGTCTGTATTTTCCCCCGTCGGATCCGCAGTGGAAAAATGCTGATAGTTTGGTATTGTTGGCGAAGGTGAATGCTTTAATTCTAGAAAAAGGATGGGCGATCGGCAATCTCGACTCGACGGTTGTTGCCGAACGTCCTAAACTCAAACCCCATATTTCGGCGATGCGAGAAAAGTTGGCATCGGTTTTAGAAATTGAGGGCGATCGCATTGGAATTAAAGCCACAACCAACGAAAAACTCGGCCCCGTCGGGCGAGAAGAAGGCATTGCTGCTTACGCAGTGGCACTGTTGGTCTCATCGTAAATTGTGCTAAGATCGAGCTACGTCTTATTATAAACGGGTGTAGAAACCCGGTTTCTACAAGGAAAAACTCGAGTCCTATCTGGCTATACACAAGAAACCGGGTTTCTCGATTGACCTGAATGCCTACCGTAAATGGTGCTAAAATAATGCTACGATCCAGGCTAGCGTACTGATGACGACTCTACAAGCTCGCAATCTCAGTTTAGAAGAGGTGCATCGCCTCTTGGGATTTGAAGATCGATATAACGGTTCTTTCGAGCCTTGGCTGGCGATCGATCCCCTTTCCGAAACCGAATGTCAAGAACTTCAGCAAATTCAAACCGATATTCGCGCTTACGTGATTCATTCGCGGTTTTCAGAAGGCCAAATTCGCTTAATTGCAGTAGCCCCTTTGCTGCGTTTGGCGGGGTTTTACCAACATCCCGTACAGCTAAAGGTAGAAGAAGGAATCGATCGCATTGAGATCGATAATGAAAATACAACCATTTCGGGACGATTCGATATTGTCGCCATTCGCAAGGGCGATCGTCCCACCGAAACTGTCGATCTTTGGATTCTCGCCATCGAAACCAAGGAAGGGTTAGCCTCTTTAACCGCAGGGTTGCCGCAGTTGTTAGTATATGCTTATGGCAGTTTAGAAACGCAAAATAGCGTTTGGGGTCTACTTACGAATGGCATTGACTACTCTTTTATTCGTATTTTCCGCGATCGCACTCCTGTTTACGAGTACGTGAGGAATTTTAACTTACTCTACGATCGCGATTCAGTTCAGCTACTACAAGTGCTAAAAGCAATTTCTCAAGGACAATGACAGTTTTACAAGCTCGCAATCTCAGCTTAGAAGAAGTACATCGCCTCTTGGGTTTTGAAGCTCGGTACGGCGGTTCGTTTGCCGATATTTTATCCCTTGATTCTCTTGACGATCGCGATCGTCAAGATCTCTTAAAAATTCGAGAAGACTTTCTCGCTTATCTTCCCCAATCCAAACCATCGGAAGGACAAGTCAAGTCGCTACGCTCCAATTCAAAATTCAGAATTCAAAATTCAGAATTCAAAATTTTAGAATTATGTCTCAAATCAAGAGACTTAACTAAGGAAAATGTGCTATCCTTCTCCTATTAACGGAGAGAGGCTTGTATCTCCAGCATTTTCGGTCAATACTGCCAATTCTCAAAGCCATCAGTCAACTGTAAAATAATGGAAGCAGAAACAGACATTTCTCCCGTTCGCGATCTTAACGCTGCCATCGAGTGCTGCAATCCGTTTGCAGGGCGATCGTCCGTCACGGATGCAGAAATTTGGCGCGACAGTTTTGCCGATTTTATTGCACCCAACGATCGCGCCACAGACATCATAATGCAAGCCATCGATCGCGTCAATAGCGAAATTTCTTTAGTCGAGTCCGGTTTGGTTTTGGCTCCGCGCGGCATGGGAAAAAGCCATTTCTTGCGCCGTATTCGCCAATGTATTTACGATCGACATGGATTTTTTATCTATATTAACGCCCAACAATTTACTGATAGTAACTTAATTCGCCAGCAGTTTCTCTACGCGATCGCCCAAAGTTTTCGCCATCGCGGTTCCCAAAGAGTTATGCAATGGCAACAACTCGCAGCATTGCTGGTTCATCGGGCTTTGGAAAGTAGCAACTCCAGCGATCGCTTCACGGTGCGCGAATGGATTAAGAAATTCAAAAACAATAGCCTAACGAAAAATCGCACCTGGGTCGATCGTCTTACAGATGCCATTTTCAAAGCCAATTCTAATGTCGAAGATCCCGACTTAATTCGGGCGATCGTCTGGACGTTAGTCAGCGATCGCGCCCCTTATGCCATTAAATGGTTAGCCGGAAAACCCCTCTCCAGCGTGCATTTAGAGGAGATGAGTTTGCCGCCACACCGCAGCGACAACCGAGAATCTCTGGCGTGGGAAATGATGCTACAATTACTCGCAACCGTAACCGATTTAGCGCCAGTGACAATGGCATTCGATCGCCTCGAAATCGATACTATCAACGAACCTGTTATCAAAAAAGAGCAAGTCATCGCCAGTTTAATTAAATATGTCACCGACAACCTGAAATCGACGGGCAGCCGTTACGGAACCTTGCTGCTAACAGCCACAACTCCCGAAACTTGGCAAGAGAAACTCGCCCCCTTTACCAAAAATCTCTCTTACTATATTACTGGAAATCGTCCTATTCTCGAACTCAAACCCCGCGATCGCGACACCGTTGCCGACATTATTTCCACTTGGCTACGATCGCACTATTCCCATCGCCAACTGACCCCACCGACACCATTATATCCCTTCGATCGCTCTCAATTGCAAGCCCTAGCCCGCGAGGAACTCAACCTTCAAGAAATTATCCAATGGTGCGCCGACAATTTCAAACCCGTCGAACGGGATCCCCTAGAACCTATTGCCCGTACCTTCGACAGTATTTTAACTCAAACCCTAGAAATCGACCTAGAAAATAACCAACAGTTAGCCGCCGCGATCGCGTTTTCAATTTCCCTGCTGTCGGGACAAACTGTTAACAATATTGCGATCGATGGCGTTTGCGAAACCATTTTACCCAAAACCGCCAACCATGGCTACATTCAATTTATCGTCGAAGGAACGCAAGACGATCGTTCCGTTCGCATTGGAGTCGCCGTCGTTCAAGAAATGCACTTCGCTAAAGTTTCTGCTGCCCTCAAACGCCTCTCCGACTACGAAACATTTAGCTTGACGCGCGGCTGTTTGGTGCGTTCTGCGTATCGCCACATTCGCCCCACTTGGCAAGGTTACGATCGCTTGCAACACTTGACAAAAGACCGTCATGGTGCTTGGATAAACTTAACTCTAGAAGCGATCGCGCCTTTAGTGGCACTGAAATTGTTAAGCGATCGTCACCAAGACTACAATGTCGATGCTGACAGCATTGCCACCTTTGCTATCCAAAATCGCATTGTTGCCGATAACGCGATCGTTCGAGATATTTTGAAGTAAGGATCCTGGTATGCTATGGTAAGCGGGTGTAGCAACCCGGTTTTTCGCTTATAGCCAGACACAATTCGGTTTCTCCTTTCAAAAACCGGGTTTCTGTGTGCTACCTGAATACTTATATTTTGAAGATGGCCTAAATTATGATACCATAGTTGAGAAAGATATCGCCAATTTCCATGCCAGTCCCCGATCTCACTCCTCACCCCGAAGGCGGCAAATTTGCAGAAGTGTTTCGATCGTCCCAGCGCGTGCAAACCGCAGGCGATCGCGATCGTTGCGCCCTCACCCACATCTATTTTAGTCTCCAACCAGGGGAAGTCAGTCGATTTCATCGCGTCACCAGCGACGAAATTTGGAATTTGTATCGCGGCGGAGTTCGCTTGTATGTGTGGGGGGGAATGGGTAGCGAACTCGAAAGCGTCGAACTCTCAGACAACAGCCAAAACTACTGTCATGTCGTCCCCGCCGGCTATTGGCAAGCTGCGTTTCCCCTCAGCGATGGCGTTTTAGTGGGTTGTAGCGTCGCCCCCGGTTTTGAATTTGAAGATTTTGAACTCATCGATCCCCACTCTGAGGAAGGTCAATATTTGCTGTCGTTAGATGCTGCATTTGAGAAGTTAATATTGGGCTAAACCAACTTATCAACGCATCAACGAACAACGAACAAAAGGTGTAGGTTGGGTTGAAGTATGAAAACCCAACAATCCTAAATCAGTGACCAGTGACCAGTGACCAGTTAGGTGTAGAATGAATGGCGTTAGTGTCGTTCCTCGACTTATGAGATTTCTCCAACTCAATTCTGAATTCTGAATTTTGAATTTTGGATTGGAGCGAAGCGACTGGCGTTGGGTATCGTTCCTCTACTCAAGCTACGAGATTTCTACGAGATTTCAGCGCGATCGCCATTTTTTGCCTATCCAAATTATACAGCCCAAAAAGCCTCCTACGACAATCCCCATCCAAATACTGACGTTGACAGCCACAACTAAATTGGCTTGGGTGGGGTTGAGTTCCCAAAAATTGAGGTACGATCGCACGATGGGAATTTGGCGGATTTCGGCGACGTAGGTGGAAGAAAGGGAGGCGGCGATCGAGGATGCGCCAATACCGACACCGACGATCGCGATCGTTTCTTCTAAATTGCGATCGGCTTCCACTTGTTGAATTTCCACCATTCCTCGGATGGTGTCGAGCCATTTTTCGCGCAGTTGTAAGCCGGGAGACAGGGCAGCGTAGTCGCTTTCGATTTGCAGTTGGTAAAATTTTACCATATCCGAGAAGCGATCGCTACTTACGTCGTGCAGTTTATTGAGTTGGAGATTGTAGTTGTGCAGGTTAGCAGCGATGGTTTGTTTTTGAACCTCTAACTCACTTAACTCTTTCGAGTAATTTGTCAGATCGACTAAATTTTCCTTTAGCTGTTTCTTGAGATCGCCTAAACTTAAATCGAGAATACGGTTAGCTTTTGAGTTATCAAAACTTCTTTGTCTTTTATCCTCTAAACGAGGTGTAAGTTTTCTTATCTCTGCATAAGACCAAAGAATCCTATGCCGACAATATAATAATTTATGATAAACTTCTCTTACAAAGTTTATGTTTTTTATCGCATCAAAGCTAGCAAAAACTAAAATCAAAATATGCTTGCTTTCAGTTTCTAGGTTATTCCAGTTCCGAGGCAATTGCCAAAATTCAAATGCCGTTGCTCCCTCGAACTCTATCACGGAAATAGACTTGCTTTCTAAATCTATCTCACCCCAGCCTAAAGACTCGTAGGTTGTTTTTGCATAGGCTTTAGCATCTTTGTTAGCGTCGGGAAGGTATCCTGCGAAACCCCAGGTTTTGCCAATTAATTCGCCAGCAGGTTTGAGTATTTTGTAATTGTATTTCAGACAATCGCGCAATTCTGGAAAATAGGGGCGACGAGGTTCAATTTTATTTTCTTCGATAGCACAACCGAGAAATAAATAAGTTGTATCATCCCAGTAGTGTTTTGAATAAGAGCCATGGATTTTGTAGTCACAATCTTGATTTAAATGAGGTAAGTCTCCCCGTTCAATTTTGTTTCGATCTTCATCATTCTTGATGCTGTGGGGCAATTCAATAAAATGGTAAGCAAAAGAAAAAGCGTGAGGATAAATTAAATTAGGCATTGTTCTCGTACACCCCCAAAGAAGCACCTAGCCAAGCAAGAAAAGGAGCGCGATTGCCGCTCATATTAGAAGAGGCTGGCGACGATTGTGGCTCGGTTTTTTCTACTCCTTTTCTCATACTCTTGATGTTTTCAATAGGCTTTTTCTCTCCAAGTTTTTGGATGATGTTTTCAGGCGAACTCGGACGTAGCAAGATCGTTCGTATCATTCCATCATCTTGTTCTGGTGTTTCTTCTGTGCCCTCATTATTAAACAAACATTTACTGCGTTCGTATGTAGCTGGATCGAGTCGTCTTAACTCCTCCCGATATCGATCGTAAGCGATTTGCAATTCTTCATTGCGACGCAGAAACCGATGTAAGTTGGAGATAGCTGCGCCAGGATTAGTTTTGAGTTGTGTGCTAATATTGTGGAGCTCCATCTGTAGCGAGTCGTCCAACTCCGATTTCTCCTCGGAAAGAGCGGCTACAAATGCGGCTAGGGTGATTTTGTGACTTTTGTCCACGTTGTGCCTGCTCCTTACCGAAACAAATAACCATTGCTTGACTTCATTCTAACCCAAAGTGCGATCGCCTTGACCGTATAGTACGAACCCTGCCCAGTAGTACGGATGCTGGAATGGATATTCGACACCCCCTTCTTGCAAACTGGCCCCAGTCCCATCGAGATCTTGTGATACAGTATACAGATCTAGGTCTTCTACTTTAGAAGGATCTCGGCTTTCCCAGTCAACGATCGCCGCTTCGACTTCCTCCTTGCGACAATAACACCACTGTACCAACTCGCCGCAGGTAGAATCTCTCAACCATAATTTGGCTTCTGCTAACGCGATCGTGAGACTCTTGCCGGATAGCCAACGACGGTAAAATTCTAATACGAGTAGAGCGTTCGACATTTCTTCAACGCGCCAGAGGGTGCTAATAACATTAGCACAACGATGAACTAGAAAGCCGCTTGCCAAACCCACAAACTCGTAGATGAAACCTTGTTTACCTGTCATTCCTGTCTCGCAAGCAGACAAACCCGCTAGGTAATAAGGCGGTAAGCGCCACTGGTACAGTTCTTTTAGTGTTAGGCGCTCGCTATCTGCTAAGAGTAGCGCCGAGTCCGCAGGACTATCGAGGTCGTGCATTCCATGTCCGGTAAAGTGGAAAATGGCCGGGAGTGTTTGTTCTTCATCTCGTTCTTGATATAGAGAATTTTTGATATTCTCTTTTTTAGCTCCCGATCCTCGAAATCGAGTGGTCTGCAAATCTCGATATAGATAAGCAAGGAACTTGGATTCAAGCTCTGCATATTGTAAATTAACTTGAGGATGTTCCAAGTTCACCAAAGGCAAAGCTGTAGCCTGCCTCTGTTTCTCTTCAGTCCAAAATTGATTCAAGTCTAACCCAAGTTTTGCACTAGGTAGGCGAGCGATCGAGAGATGTTCTGGAAATAGAGCTTCTAGGGGAAGCAAATGCAAATCTCGGTGAGGAAACAAAATGATTTGCTTTACCTGTGCCAATTTTGCGATCGCGGTATCGATATCAAGAATTCGAGCTAGTCGTTTGAGATCCTCTGACATCTGCTGTCGCCAAGGATGGTTTCCATCTTTGGGAAGATTTGACTTTGCGTTTTTATTTTTACCTCCTTGACAGTAACTACGATAATTCTTTTTCCAAGTCGAAAGCCAATCATGCAACTGTTGATAGCGATCGATCGCGGGAGGATACTTGCCGTCCTCTCCACTGAGCTCTAAAACTTCAGGCGATCGTCCGTATTTGAGAAGGAAAGTCGTTACCGAAACGGGGCTGACGTTCCAGTATACTGCCGCCGTTTGCGGTGTGAGGAGTTGCTGAATTTCGTTCCACCCAGGGGAAGGAATTTCCTCTAGTTCGACAGCTTGTAAGGGCAAAATCAACCACTCCAGGCAAGTATTTTTTCCTTGTTCTGCAACTTCTAAAGCTCGCTCGATTTCTCCAGCATCAAGTAGAATATCAACATTTAACTGGTTAAATGCGGTTCCAAATTCAAGAACTAGCTCTTTCTTTCGGTTTTTGGAAAGTTTAGGCTCCTTGAGCAAACCTTGCAAGCGATCGGTTCCATCTCGAACCAACTGCTCGATATGGGTTGGTTGGGTTCCTAGATTACGACGAGTTGTCAAGTAATCTTTCAAAATATCTAGGTAGCGAATTCGAGCTTTAACATTTGCTGGAGAATCTGCAAGAACTTGGAAGTATTGGAGAGCTTCACGATAACAGCTGGTAGCACTTCGCCAAGCGGGTAACGGATCTTGATGCCAATCAGCGCGATCGGCATAAGTTAATCCTTGTCGATAGCTCAGTTCGCCGCACCCTTCTCGATATTCAGAGTTTTCTGGATGAGCTTGCAGCAACTCTTTGAGTTTGTTAAGTCCCTTGCGCCAAATTTCTTGAGCTTCTCGCTCTCCTTCCTGTTGGGACTTCGATTTCAGAATCGCTAGTCCCCATTCTTCCCAAGCCCTCCAAAAACTTTCTTGAGAAAGTTCCAAAGATTTTTTATAATCGGAAATCGCCTCTTTATATTTTCTCAGATTGCGCTTTGCAATACCTCGATTTGACCAAGGCATATATTTGTCGGGCTTTAGCTCGATGGCTTTGGTATAATCGGCAATAGCAGCATCGTAGTTGCCGATATCGGCATACGCGGTACCTCGATTGTTCCAAGGCCAACAATCGTGTTTTCCTAAATGGATAGCTTTGGTGTAGCTAGTAATAGCTTCATCGAAGCGTTTTAGTCGTTGTAAAGCAATACCACGCCCGTTATAGGCTGCTTGGTAATTGGGTCGCAAGTCGATTGCTTTATTGAAGTCTTCAATCGCTTCTGAGTAGCGACCAAGCCTCCATAACATATGACCTCGACAGCCATAAGCATTATCATCATTCGGGCTTGATTCCAGTACCCGTGTATAACTTTTAGCTGCCTCTCCATAGCGCTGTAACTTCTCCAATAGTAAGCCTAGATTTTTCCAGGCACGAATATATTTAGGATCGGTCTTCACGGCCATGTTGTAGCCTTTGATAGCTTCTTCATAGCGACCTAATTTTTCTAATGCAGCACCTCGATTGTTGTACGGCCAAGAAAAAGCAGGATCGACATCGATTGCTTTGTCGCAACTATGAATAGCTTCTTCATAGCGACCTAATTTTTCTAACGCAAAACCTCGATTGTTCCAAATGCTAGCATTATGAGAATCGATCTGTACCGCTTGAGTGTAGCTATCAACGGCTTCCTTGTAACGCTTCAAGTTGTCCAATGCAATCCCTCGCTCGTACCAGAGAAGAGCGCGATCTGCCTCATTTTCGATTTCCTCTTCACAACGCTCAATTGCTTTGTCATAGCACTTCAAAGCCTCGTCGTAGTGCCGGGTTTTTGCCAACTCCATACCGCGATCGAGTAGGGTTTTAGCGCACTCCGTTGGTATTTCCTCTTGCGCTGGTTCTGCTACATCATCCTCTTCTGCTTCATTTTCAGCACTATCAGTTACATTATAGGTTATGGTATATG
>CAKZKB010000273.1 GCA_937121005.1 uncultured cyanobacterium
GGAGGGGCATCAAAGATGTTAACCCAAATCGAAGCATTTTCAGTGGGGTCGAACCAAAGAAGCACGACTTCACCGGGTTGGCTACGATCGGTAAGTTCCCAGTTCTGCGGAATATCGAGGGAAAACAATCCCGAAGGATGGGTGTAAGGATTCGTCTGTTCGATAACGGCGCGATCGAACTCTCCGGTATCGGGATCGTAGCGATCTGAAGGCGATCGTGCCAAACCGCGTCGTACCAGCAATATTTGTTCGGTGGCGGTAATTTCGGTGGCGATCGATGGATTAGGAACCATTGTCAATCCCGCGATCGCGGCAATCGAAACTATTTTAAGCAAGCGCATAGACTTTTATATTGAAACAGCAGGTACTTTGTTCGATCGAGTTTGTTCGTACTTATTCTACCTCGAAAACGTCTGGCCAAATTTCGCGCACGGGTAATTCCCAACCGGGAAATAGTTCGGGAAGGGTGAGGGTATCGCTGCTATCTAAAACGACATTTTCTTGGCGCGATCGATAGACTGTCACTGTTTCCAAATCGGGATCGACTAGCAAGCCAACCGTTGCACCGAGTTCGATGAATTGCAGCAGTTTTTCTTCCAATTTAGAAACGAGATCGCTTTGGGATTTCACTTCCACTACAAAATCGGGAACCAGTTCGGCAAAATAGCGGATTTTCCGGGGAAGGCGATCGGCTTTGACGAACGAAACATCGGGTGCTTTTAGGCTGTTATCCGGGAGGATAAAACCACCAGCAGACTCACAAACACGCCCCAGACGACGAGGTGTCACCCAATTAAACAAAAATGCAGTGAGACGAACGGTGACTTCGCTGGCGACAATATCTGAGGGGCCCATAACAGTAAGTTCTCCGCGATCGAGTTCCAGTTGGTAGCGATCGAGTCCGGCATCATGTAAAGTGTTTTGGATGCACTCTAAATCGCGGACGGTGAGGTTCGACATGGGGGCTGTCTCCACAACAGATATTCGTATTGTACCAGGATTGGCCAGCTATCGCTAGGGAACCTCAACCCACTCGTTGACTTCGTAATTGTTAATCATTCGCGAAAGGGGCGATCGCAAACTGTCGTACTGAGATCCTACAAAAAAGACATTGAGAATCGAGACTTTATTGCCTTCGAGGGCAATAAAACTGTTCCCTTGCAACCAACCACTTCCGCCTTCAACACTCTCGACATACCCCCAAGTGACGCGGATACTACCGTCGGATTGCACTTGAGGCGCAGACATGGAAAAGTTGGTTTGCGTCCCAAACGTACCTTGTAGAAACTGCTGCAACAGATTCGACAAATCGTCCCGACTCATATCGTAAGGCGCATCGAAAATATCCACGCCGATCGAGGCATTTTGGGCCGGATCGAACCACAAAACAATCACCTCGTCTGGTTTGCTGTTATCGCTCAGCGTCCAGTTTTGGGGAATAGGTAAAGAGAACAAACCAGACGGGTGCGTGTAGGTTTCTAGGGGGCCGACGCGAACTTCTTGAAACCGGCCGCGATCGCGAATTCGTCGGGCTTCGGGTGAAAGTCCGATCGCTCGCTGTGCCAATACTCTCTGTTCGGTTGCGGGAATTTCAGCCGCGATCGCGGGGGAAAAAGTGGCGATCGCGCCAGCAACACAAATCACCGACGCTAAACTTAAACAACGCATAAACTCAATAACGATCGTCGAACCTATGTTAGCATATAAACGATCCCACTGGCATTGCGATCGTCCGATTCTAAAACATGGCTGCAACTGCGAAATGGCTTGACGGGAATTGTTTCAGTCATGTTACTCGCACCTGAATACAAAGGCCCGATGAAGTGGGAGTTAGAAAATCCAGAAATTCGAGAAACCATTGAAGATGCTGTTGCCAACGCGATCGCGCATTTGGTAAGAGTTTCTTAAAGAAAGCAGCAACCCAAAAGATGGAACAAAAAACGAGAAAGGGACAGAAAACCAATTGGATTTCCGTCCCCTCTCTATCTCCACAACTAAGAATGCTGTGGATACAAACCTCTTCTTTCAAGAATTAAAGAGAGCGTCAATTCTGAACTCTGAACTCTGAACTCTGAACTCTGAACTCTGAACTCTGAACTCTGAA
>CAKZKB010000274.1 GCA_937121005.1 uncultured cyanobacterium
GCGAAATGTTGATGGCGCAAGTAGACGATCCCGATCCGCCGCTTAACGTGCGATCGCAGCCCGATCCCACCCAAGATAACATCGTCGGGACGCTAGAAAATGGCACGTTCTTAACTGTGGAAACCGAAGAAGACGGTTGGCTCAAAATTGTCGATCCCATTGAAGGTTGGGTGGCGGGAAATCGCACCGACAATACCTGCGGCGAGAAAGTAACCCGCATTGAATTTCCCGAAGGGGGCGGTTTTACCACGTTAGAAGATTCCTTTGTCGGGACGGGTTTCCACGAATATACCTTTGTGGGGCAAGCGGGGGAAACCTTAACGGTGGAAAGCAATGAGGTTTTGCCCTTTATTATCGCACCGAGCGGCACGGAAATTACGGGCGGGGCGCAAATGTCCGAGGCGACAACCTGGACGGGAACGTTACCCGAAAGCGGCGAGTATCGCTTGCAAATGGATTCCCATTTTCGCGGTTACGATTACGAACTGTTTGTGGAATTGAAGTGAGATATTAGGTTTTAGGTTTTAGGTTTTAGGTTCCCCTCGTTGCGTCCTAGAGGAACGAGGGAACAATGATGGGTGACAAAACACCCCCCAAACCCCTAATCCCCTAATCCCCTAAATCCCTAATCCCTATTTCCTCGCTTTCGGATTCAATACGCCTAAAACTTCAGCTTCTGGGATTCCTAAAACGCGAGCGATCGGGCCGATCAGACTGTCGTCGATGGATTTTCCGGCATAAATATCTTCAAGTTGGAGGGGGGAAATTTTGTAAGTGTTGCAAAACTTCATAAACTCTTGCGGGTTGACGCGCAAGGCTTTTTGACGATCGACCAACATGGCGGCGATCGCCCTGGGGCCGTATTTAGGCCGCTGGGCTCGCATTAAATAGCGGTTAAATAATTCGTTGGCGCGATCGGGAGGCGCACCCACTTTTTTGAGCAGATCCAAACAGGCTAAGTGTAAGGCTTTTTGCAAGCGATCGCGATCGTTGAGCGCATCAACCACTTCTTCAGCGTATTCGGGCTCGAAAAACCCGACTAATTCTCCCTCGTAAAATAGAGGAACGTGAGGTTGAGTTGCACCCAATTCCCAAGTTGATGGTTCTTCAAACATGGCGATGCCCCTTGACAATAAACAACGCGACAACGAATAACAGTAATTATACCCTAAAATATCCTGGATACAAGACCTCCCTAAATTTATCGTGGAGCAAGAACGGCAAACCATCGGTATCTCCCCCTGGCTTTAGATATAGGCTTGAAATTTTTAGTTTTTAATTTTTAATTTTTAATTTTTAATTTTTAATTTTTAATTGGAGCGAAGCGACTGAGGTTTGCGTTTGAGACGATCGCCTCGGCGACAGACTAAATCGTGAGAACAGGTACTACAGGCTTTCCCGTCAATATCGGGGCGCACGGGGAACGTCCCCTTTTCCAGGTGAGTTTTGATGCGATCGGCAAATTCAGCCAGTTCGGTTTCCGGGGGAAGTTTGTATTGGGTTCCTTCAGGTTTGGCTTGGCTGAGGGAATAGTAATAGGCGCGATCGAACGGTCGATCGGGAAAAAGGGCGCGGGCTGCGACTCGGGCATATAACGTTAATTGTACGTCTAAAGTGGCTTTTCCGCTCGCATCTTTGGCGCGATTGCCTCGAGCGGATGAGGTTTTGTAGTCGATCAAAATAATACCATTATCGCCAATATCGATGCGATCGACGCTTCCTTTCACCTGTAACCCGTGCCACTCACCGCGAAACGATCGCTCGATGGCTGCTACTTCCGCATTTTCGCTTAAAAACTTACCATGAGAAATGGCACGACGCAAGCGATCGAGATGTTCTTGGCGGTGTGCTTGCCAAGCGGGAAGTTCGGGTAAGGATGCTAGCTGTTCGGCTTCGATAAAGGCGGCTTCTAGGTTATCGAGAATACCTTGCAGAAAGTCGGGGCTGTTTTGTGCCAGCTTCAGGGCGATTTCTAAGGTTTTATGATAGATCGTGCCACGCAATTTGCCTTGAAATTTGATGTCGAGTTCTTCAGCATTGTCGAGTTTGTAGAGATAGCTAGAGAGCCATTTAAATCCGCATTGCCCTAACGCGGTCAGTTGGGAGGCGCTAAAGGTGCATTTTTGAGGGTCGATCGCGCTTTCTACGATACCATCGTAGCGATCGTAATCGGCATTGCTTTCTCGGCGCTGTTCCACTTGCCAGCAGTGCAGAATATGGGGTAAAATATTGTCATTTTCTGCGGTAATATTTTGGTGGTTATCGAGCAAGCAGAGTTTTCGCAGTTCCTCAATGCTAGCGGGGATTGTATCGCGATCGCGTTGCCAAGACACCTCTAGAGACTCTACATACGGACTCGGTAACATTATCTCGCCATCGAAGAGTTGCGGATAGGAGAACGCAATCTCTGCATCGGGAATTTGCAGCAGATTTTGAAACTCAAGTTTCTCTTGTCGCATCCAGTTCTCGATCGTCTCAATTGGCAACCCTCGGCGAGACAAAAGGGCGCGATCGCGCATATCTAAAACTGGATCGGGTGGCACGGATTTCGGCAACCATCCTTCTGCCGCGCCAATGACAAAAATATAGCGATAGTTGGCTCCCAAAATAGCAAAAGGCGTATGCAATTCAACGCCACCGCGTCCCCCACTTGCCGGAACGGTGAGCAAGTTGAGGCTGTCGATAATGTCGGCAAAAAATTCATCCCGACTCAAGGGTTCTGTACCCGGTTGTGCCAGCGTTGCTAATCCCTCTTGCAGTTCGTAGTATGCCATAATATCTCGCACCCAACGTCCGCAGCGTTTTCGCAAATCGAAGGCGGTTAAAATATCTTGAAACTGTTTCACCCAATCAGCACGAGTGGCATTTTCGGGTAGGGTTAAACTGCTAAAATCGATACCATCGATACCGAATTCTTCCCAGGCTTTTTGCCCTTGAGGTCGCAACTGACACACCTCAGTCCAGCGATCGCCCAATTTCGCCCCGGAAAGTGGATGTCCTAAAAATTTCGCCGTCGCTTCCACTGCAAATTTGCTTTGCAAAACATCGAACAATAACTGTATCCAAGCCCCCAAACGGGTCGATCGCAATGACACTCGATACAGCAGTCGCACGGGTAACTCGTACTCCCAAGCAATATCGAGCAAGGTATCGCCATAAACGCTTTCATCGCCTGCAACTAAAACGATGTCTTTGGCACTGACACCGGAATTCAATAACTGTTTGACTCGAGATAAAGTGCCTCGGACTTCTGCTTCTAGGTTGGGATAGCGATAGCAAGAGATCGGAGGGCGAATGCCATTCGCCCCTACATTCTGATTCCCATAAATTCCGGGAATTGGTGTGACGGGCGAACTCTGCGCGGGCATCTCTTCGACTTTCCAGCCGCATTTTTGTAGCGCCGCGATCGCCTGTTTGTTGTCCTCAAAAGCATCTCCTTCTTGACAGGGTAAAACCCACACGCTGTTGTTTCCCGCCACTGCATCCACAAACGCCAAGCGATCGCGGGGTGCGAGAAAATAACCGTAAATAAACAGCGATTTCCTCTGTAAATGTCCTTCACTGGCGCACCAAAATAACTCCGCCGCATCGATACAACCCAATTCTCGCAGGCGATGGCGATAAACCCGTACCAACTGCGCCAACCGCGCCAAGCGTGAGGATATCGCCGCCATTGCGTCCAAGTCTAGCCGCGATCGCAGTACGGTTTTCACCGCTTCTAGGTGCGATCGCGCCGTTCCCTCTACGTCTTTGGGGGCGATCGTCTCGACTACCGCCTGCTGCAACGTGCGGCGGGCGACCAACGGCGGGGCGATCGTCCGCCCTTGCTGGTGACAGGCCTGACGCGCCAACCCTTCTAAAGAACGGTGTGCGACTCCCAACGTCCGCGCAGCTTGCGGTGTAGGGGTGATGGGGGTGAGTTGGCGATCGCGCCGGAAGTGGCGATCGATGGCGATGGTTCGGGGCATGGCAAGCGGATTTGCGGGTTTTCCCTTAAGTCCACTGGTTCATATTTCCGGGCTGTTGTCAAATCTCTGTAACAAAACGTTGCACGATCGGGAATATTGCGTTAAGATATGTAAAGAAGAGCAACACGGAGCAACTGCCATGAATACTCAAGACACCAAATTTGGCTTTACCAACTTTGCCGAAATCTGGAACGGTCGTTTGGCGATGTTAGGTTTTGCGATCGGGATCGCTACTGAGTTGTTGACGGGTCATGGAATCTTGTCGCAACTGGGTTTAATGTAAGCGATCGCGCCACATTAGTTATTATCTCTCTCTAAACCTGCCAGCGATCGATATGAGAATCGATCCACAGTGCGTTACTTCTAAAGTAGCGCACTTTTTTTGATAAATAACAATCTTCAAGCGATCCATCCTCTTACACTCTTGAATGAGACGATAAAAACTGCCGCAAGCGATTTAAGATCGTATCGCGATCGATATTATCTAAAATCTCGCCAATTAACGTATCTGCCCCCGTTTCTCCCCAAGTACAACCCCGTTCTAAATAGGCCTTTGCGGCCCGACCGACGGCATAAGTTCCGTATCCCGCCATTGCCCCTTGCACAACTGCGGTTCCCGCAAATCCAGGCAAATCTGTTGCCCAGCCGGCCGCCGTTTTGCCCACACCTAATAGAGCGCTGCTGCCTAATTCTGCGAGTAACAAACCGCCGCTACTTTTAACGATCGTCCGCAGCAGTTTTCCTGCTTCAAAACTGGTCATCGGCAAGCCATATAACTTAGCTAAAGAACGAATCAAAATCAAATCGGCGATCGCGCCTCCAGCCACATCCAAAATCGCGATCGGATTCAAACTGACCGCGATCGCCTTATACTTGACAAACTGCCAGATTCGCTCCTCGCTAGCGCGATCGCATAACTTGACTGCCGTTTTTGCTACAATTTTATCTGCATGACGAGTGCTGACTAAAGCATTCAGGTCCAGCAATTCTTGCCCGTCGCGCTGCAAAATCTGATACAGTTTTTGGCGCAAATTTTCGATCTCCGGGGGTGGGGTTTCCCACTCTTCCACAGTACGACCGTCTGGATATTCGACCCGGACGCGCAAAGGCATCGGGGCCGCCGCTACGGTGACAATTTCTTCCGGTTGTAAGGGAATGTCGCCGCCAAGTTGTTGCAATTGTTCGTAAATGGTTTCGCGATCGCGATCGGGATACAAGTCGATTTTATTGAAGACCAAAATCAAAGGCTTGTGGGTTTGCCACAGCGATCGCAAAGCGTTATACTCGGTTTGGGTAATGTCGCCCGACACCACAAACAAAATCAAATCCGCTTGGTTGGCGAGATGGCGGGCCTGACGCGATCGCGTCGTTCCTCCTACTTCGTCTAGGCCCGGCGTGTCGATCAATTCGGTCGCGATCGGTGCGTCGGGCCACTCAATACAATAGGGCCACTGCGTCACCCCGTGCGTGGGGCCAGTCGGAAGCACATTTTGCCCCAATAACGCATTCAGAACCGATGACTTTCCGCGACTGACTAACCCAAATGTCGCAATGCGGATCGTCGCGCGATCGAATTTGTCGATCGCTTCGCGGACGGTAAGTTGCTGTTCTGTTAAGATGGCGGCCAGTTCTTGATTTTGGGGAGTGGGACGATAGGGACGATCGTGGAAAGCACGCTCGAGCGATCGCCACAGGCTC
>CAKZKB010000275.1 GCA_937121005.1 uncultured cyanobacterium
CCATCCAGTCTGAGGTCGCATGGCGTTGAGCCCGGCGCGATCGCACGGCCCCGGCTTCCCGCAGTGCCCCTCCGTACAGCAGCAATTTCTCCGTGAGGGTGGTTTTACCCGCGTCGGGGTGGGAAATGATGGCGAAGTTGCGACGGGTGGCCACCGCCGCTTCTAGTTCGGCTTGCAGGTCTGAACTCATACAGATCTTTTGAGGGGTCTACGATCGAGGGTAGCGCATTCCCACCATCGGCGCACCAACCCCACTTCTTTAAGTTTAACCATTACAAGTCGTGAAGGCAACAGCGAACCCTAACCCAATTCGGGTACACTTGTTTCGTCTACTCGCTCGGTGCATCTTGAGAAAATCGATCGCATTCTCACTCGCATTACCGGGGACAGCATTTTCCACATCGACGGTTTAATTCGTGCCAAGGAACTGCAAATCTATTTCTTCTCAATCCGAACGGCATGGTTTTCGGCTGCCACTCCCGGCAACTGTCAGTAACCGCAAGGGCGATTTGATGGTAAACTAGAGGCGAGTCCGATTCTGTTGCAACTATGAACGAACTATACGTCTGGCCGGCTTTAGTCACCGCGATCGCCCTGCTTGTCTATCTGGTTCTCACGATTAATGTCGGTCGCGCTCGCTTCAAGTATAAGGTAGAACCGCCAAACACAACGGGCGATCCGGGCTTCGAGCGAGCCTTCCGAGTCCATCAAAATACCAACGAACAACTTTTTCCCTTTTTAGCCGCACTATGGCTGTTTTCGATTTATCTTAGTCCGACTTGGGGGGCGATCGTCGGTGGAATTTGGATTCTCGGACGCATTGCTTTTGCTTGGGGATACTATCAAGCAACCGAAAAGCGGATGCTCGGTTTTGCTATTAACAGCCTCAGTCTCATGGTGTTACTCCTGGGATCCCTGATTGGCATCGGTTTGGTGTTGTTTGATATCAGGATAGCATAGTTTTTCTCATTTGGGAGCGAAACGCTTTATCAACGCATCAACAAACAACGAACAACGAACAACAAACAACGAAGAAGAGTCCATCTGTAGGTTGGTGTGAAGGCAGCTATTCAGGTATCCTAGCACAGGCTGGCGGAGAAACCCGGTTTCTTGCTTATAGCCGACAAGTCCCGAGTTTTTCCTTTTAGAAACCGGGTTTCTTGTGTAAACTGAATACTTACGGTCGATCGCGAACCCCAAAAACCGCAACCAATCGCGTTCCTCTACCCAACCTACAGGATTTCTGAATTCTGAACTCTGAATTCTGAATTGGAGCGAAGCGACTAATACCCAACCGACAAGATTTCCAAACTGAATCCTTACTTTTTTTATAATGTCCTTGCGCCAGTCCCAACATCCCCTTATTTGCCAAATTGCCGATACCATCGAAGCCACTTGGCAGCAACATCTTCCCCTCTCCCCCTACCATTTACCCGAAGATCTCGGCTATGTAGAAGGGCGTTTGGAAGGGGAGAAAGTCACTATCGAAAATGCCTGCTACCAAGCCCAACCCTTCCGCAAACTGCACTTAGAACTGGCTCGCGTTGGCAACAGTTTGGATATTCTCCACTGCGTCATGTTTCCCGATCCGAGCTATCGGTTGCCCGTTTTCGGTACGGACTTGGTGGGCAGTCGCGGACAGTTGAGTGCGGCGATCGTCGATTTATCTCCCATTGGCGACGATCTTGGCGAGGGATATCGACAAGCCTTAACTGCTTTACCAAAATTTGAATTTTCCCAACCGCGATCGCTGCCAGACTGGGCCGATATTTTCTCTGATTTTTGCCTGTTCGTGCGTTTGGAAACCGAACCGGAACAGCAACAATTTTTACAGACGATGAAAGGTTATTTAGAGGTACACTGCCAACAGGCGATCGCGGCTAAACCCGTTAGCGCCGCCGATCGCGAAAATGTGTTGCAAGATCAGCGCTATTACTGCACACAACAGCGTAAAAATGATAAGACCCGGCGGGTGTTAGAAAAAGCCTTTGGCACCGAATGGGCCGATCGCTACATGACGACGGTTCTGTTCGACGATCCGCAATAATACCAATTACCGGAACTAATGTAACAGATACGATGTAGGGGCGATTCGCGAATCGCCCCTACGCAGCTATTTTAGAAAAATGGTATATTTGTTTTGTTGCGGCCGATCGCGCCTACAATTAAAAAAGCGTACCGGAGTTTGGCCCGCATGAACGGTTTTTCTGAAAAATTGCAAGCCGCCGTCGATCGCAACCACAGCCTCTTGTGCGTGGAACTCGATCCCAACCCGGAACTCAAACGCGATGGCGATACGCGATCGTGGCGAACCTGGCTGCAATGGCTGATTTCTGAAACCGTTGACGTGGTTTGCGCCTACGAACTCAGCCTCAGTTACTACCAAACCCTGGGATCCAAAGGAATGGAACTGCTCGACCAAACCATTATGTCAGTTCCACCTCACATTCCTGTAATTCTCGATGCCAAACACGCCGATCTCGGATCTAGTGCGGCATTTGCCCGTACCATATTTGAAGAGTGGGAAGTAGACGCAGTGACGCTAGCGGCTTACGCCGGCCAAGACTGCGCGGCCCCATTTTTGCTGTACCCCCACAAGATGGCATTCGTTCTCTGTTCGACAGCTAACGAGTCGGCGGCGGCGTTGCAACAGTTTCCCTCTCCCGAATCGCCATTTTACCTGCAATTGGTCAAGGAAGCGCAAACTTGGGACACCCCCGATCGCGTTGGTATCGAAAGCAGCATCGTCCCGGCGATCCTGTCGCGGGTTCGCGATCTGGCCCCAGAACGGACGATTTTATGTTCTGGGGGGTTTGACTGGGAGGCGATCGCTTGGCAAGATGTCGTCGCGGCGGGGTTAAGCACCAACGGCGACGGTTTAATTATACCCGCACCGCCCGAACGAATTGCCACCGAAAAACCGGGAGAAGCCATCGACCAATTGCGCCAAGAAATGGAAACAGCGCGATCGCAAACTCGTCCCGATCGTCCGGCCTGTTCGCTGTGGTTGCCCAATGTTTGCACGGTCGATCGCCATCCCCATCACGATTTAATTTTACAACTTTTTGACATTGGTTGCATCTTATTCGGCGACTACGTGCAGGCTTCCGGGCGCACGTTTCCCTATTATATCGACTTGCGGCGCATTGTGTCCCAACCGCAGGCATTTCATTTAGTATTGCGGGCATACGCAGCTATTTTAGAGACCCTAGAATTCGATCGCATTGCGGGCATTCCCTACGGCGGCTTACCCACTGCAACGGGACTGTCTTTGCATCTCAATCGTCCGTTAGTGTTTCCGCGTAAAGAGGTGAAAGCGCACGGGACAAAACGAGTCGTCGAGGGCAATTTTAACCCCGGCGAAACCGTTGTGGTTATTGACGACATTTTGATTAGCGGGAACAGCGCGATCGAAGGGGCGCAAAAGTTAGAATCGACGGGATTGAACGTTAACGATATCGTTGTCTTTATCGATCATGGTAACGATGTCAAAGGGACGTTACAAGAGCAAGGATACCATGCCCACGCTGTTGTGACGTTACAGGAAATGGTGGAAACGCTATACGAAGCCGGACGGATGACGGAGGAGCAATACAATGCTTTTTCCGAACATGAGAAGGGATGAGGAATTGGGGGATTGGGGGATTAGGGATTTGGGGGATGGGGAGAGAGGGGGACAAGGGGACAAGGGGAGAGGGAGACAATCTCACACCTCATTGTTCATTGTTCATTGCTCATTGCTCATTGCTCATTGTTCATTGTTCATTGTTCATTGTCGATCGTCAAATACCCCCATCAACGGCCCTAAAATGGCCCCGAAAACAAACCCACCTGCATGAGCCCAATAGGCAACGCCGCCGCCTTCCATTTCGATGCCCAATGTGGCTATACTGGAGATGGCTTGCTGCACGAACCAAAAGACTAAAAAGGCAAAAGCAGGGAGGCGAACCGTCGTCCAAATTGGCCCTAATGGTACCAGGGTGAGAATTTGCGATCGCGGAAACCGGATTAAATAGGCCCCCATCACTCCGGCGATCGCCCCACTCGCCCCCAATGTCGGGACGCTAGAATCGGTGGCAAACACCCACTGACTCAGACCTGCTAGCGCCCCGCAAGTCAAGTAAAAGATAAGAAACTTAATATGTCCGAGTTTGTCTTCGATATTGTTACCAAAAATCCATAAAAATAACATATTCCCGGCAATGTGGAGGATGCCGCCATGCAAGAATTGAGAGGTAAATAATGTCAGCCACTCGGGAACCGGAGAGGCGATCGACCCAGAAAAGCTGGCGGTGAGTTCTTGGGGGACGATCGCCCAAGCATGGAAGAACGATCGCAACTCGCGATCGCTTAAAGACATCTCGCCGAGGAATACAGCAATATTAACCCCGATGAGGGCGTAAACCACCAAGGGAGTCGTGCGGGTGGGGTTGTTGTCGTGTAAAGGAACCACGAGGTCGCTTCGCTCCAATTCAGAATTCAGAATTCAAAATTCAAAATTTAGACCCCATATCTAATTTACTCTAGCACGTTGCTACCTTGGCAGTCAACGTGGCCGAAGTCAATCGACTGACTACAGCTTAAACGATCGCGGGATCCTTTGCATCTACAAAGAATTACCAAAAGAGGGTAAACTGGCTTTATCCCCTTTCGTGTCTTGAAACGCCGGGAGATCCAACTGACCGCTTGATTGCCGCGATCGCAGTGCCAAGCGATAGCTGACGCTTTGCAGTTCCGCGTGCAGGCGACGGTTTTCTTGCTGCAACGCCGCCACTTCTTCCTTGATGGGTTCGAGGCGTTCGGCAAATTTTTGGCGGTAAATTTCCGGGAGTTCTTGCACCACTTGTTCTAACATTCGGGCGCGATCGGTTAACTCGCTAACCGTTTGTCGCAGTTGGACGATTTCGCTGTCGCGATCGCCGATTTGCGCTTGGTAGAATTCGACTTGTTCTTCGACTTCTTGCAATTGCTGGTGGAGGGTTTGCAACTTCGCCGTCTCGTTGCCATTTTGATGGACGATCGCGCCGTTATTGTTACCTTTGACGAGGCGAAACAATTCTTGCGACAATTGCTGAACCAAGCGATCGCGCATTTGCAACTCCGATCGCAAGCGAGACACTTCCGCGTGCGGATCCGAGGGATGCTGAGATTCGAGTGGGTTGACCATAGCGCTTTTTTGTGATGGAATCTCCCGATGTAGCCGCTGTAGCACTGACATCGTTCGGTGCAAGTCGCACTCGGCTCCATTTTGCCACGTTATTGAGAAAATCGCACGATGCCAGGAAAATTTGTCACGTTTGAAGGCGGAGAGGGGTGTGGGAAGACGACGCAGTTACGTCGCTTGCTAAAACTCGCCCTCGAGGTGGGGATCGACGCGGTGGCGACGCGGGAACCGGGGGGAACCGCACTCGGGGGGCAATTGCGGGAGGTGTTGCTGGAGGCGAAGCACGATCGCCCCATCGTCGATCGCGCAGAACTGCTACTGTTTGCGGCCGATCGCGCCCAACATATCGATGAGTTTATCCTACCACATTTAGAGCGCGGGGCGTTGGTTTTGTGCGATCGCTATGTGGATTCGACCATTGCATATCAAGGTTACGGTCGCGGTTTGGATCGCGACACCATCGATCGTCTCAATTATATCGCCACTGGTGGCTTGGAAAGCGA
>CAKZKB010000276.1 GCA_937121005.1 uncultured cyanobacterium
TGGGCAACCAGGAGATCGGTTGGGGTTTGCTAATATTAACGTGAGGAGAGGGAGGAGCAACGGAAAACCGACTCTTTGAAGCCCCTCTACCAGATCTCCCTTCCGTCCGCCTTATTAAGGGGGAAACCAGAGGACGCTTCGCAGTTTGTTGAACGAGGGGTTTGGGGCGAGGGCGATTTCATTGCTATCGAACTGACGTTACTGTTAAGATACCCAAAAATCGCCCCGAAGCGATCGTCACCGTCAAAATTTATCCGCGTCCCTGCCAAAACACCGAAAAAAACAACATCGCGACAGAAAAAACGAATGCTGTAGCAATATCGAAACATCGCTACAGCATTCGTTCGTTAAAGAATATGGAAATAGTTATCGCGTCGGAGCCGCGTTGGACACTTCCAGATTCTTCTGAATTGGCAACTGCATCGTCAGTAAGAACTCAACGATCGCATCTTGTTGGCTCTCATTCAAGTTCGAGAACGCCCGAACCGCATCGGCTGCTTCGCTACCATCGGTAGGATCGCTAAGATTGGCGTGCATCAGGATCGCCTCTTTCAGCGATCGCGCCCGGCCGTCATGCAGCCACGGCCCCGTATCGCCAACGCCCCACAGCGGCCGGGTTAGGAATTGAGAAGCCGGAACGCTAATTCCCGCAACATCAGTTCCTTGGGCTGTAATATCGGACAGGCGTTTGCCCATATTATGGGTTTTGAGATCGCTGTAGATCGGGACATCGATGGAGCGATCGACGTTTTGCGGCAAGCGATCGTAAACGTAGGCCGGCAAGTCATCTCCGTAACTCGGAGTTAAGTTAATGACATACCCCTGCTCGGTGCCATAACTCACTTCGCGGGTATTAGCAGAATCGCGCTGCGTCGCCATCAACGTTTGCACGAACTCTTCACCCACAGGAGGCGTTTGTTGCAAGAATTCTTCTACCGCAGAGGGTTGTTGTAAAAACTCTTGCCCTTCAGCAGAGGGAGCGATGTTTTCAAACAAACTTTCGATCTGCGCACCGGGGTTTGCCGCCTCGTACTGCTGGAGAACGAACAGTTTGTCCGTCAGCGTTTGAGGAGCCACCAGTGTCGAATAAACAGGCGTACCGGGACAACTCCCCAACTGAGGCTGGTTGCCCGGATTGGCAATCAGCACTGTGGGTTCTGTAATTTTCAGGCTGGAGATGTGACATTCCGCGCAGTTGACGCTATCAAAGAGTTGCTGTCCTTGTTGAGCTCGCGTGCGCTGTTTGGGATCGCTCGGCCACACTTGTTGCGGTGGGCGGGTCATGGCCACAAACGCCGTGAGTGCAGATAAATTCCCTTTGGTGACTTCATCTGTAAACCCATCGCGATCGCAGTCCCGAGATCCGAACTTTTCTTCGGCTTGCATACTGAAGTGAAAGTCTAGAGCATCTCGGACAAAATGACGAACGCTCGAAGCAATCCCTTTCCACTGAAAAGGTCGAACCACTAGATCGCTGGCGACCCCTAGGACTTCGCTCGTGTCGTCTACAAATCCTTCACCTGTATGCCAATCGCAAGCATTGGGGGCAGGGCACTCAGTTTTGAAAGTCCCAAAGTTCACGCCTTTGGCACTCAACCCGAAAGGTATCTCTAACCCTGGGTAAAATTCAGCTATTTGGTGAGCCGTTTGTTTTAGTCCCTGCAAAGTCTGAGTCATCTCAGTCGCTAGCTGCTGAGTATAACCCGATCCAAAAAAGTGAGGGGGATTCCGAATCAAATCGGTGAGCGGATCGGGGAAATCAGCATCAATGTAAGCGTTGCTGGCAACTCCCGCCGATCCCCCGGAAGCAGCGGGTTTGCGAAGCATGGCCTGGCTTTGCGTACCGGGTTCGCGATAATTGCCGATGGAGTGGTGGCACTCAAAGCAGCTTTGGGCTCCCAAACCATTGAGCTTCAAGAAGGTAATATCAGCATGGGGGTAATAAACCTCGCGTTGAGCGGCACGCGGGCCGTTTGGCCCCTCTCCCATGGCATCTTCAGGCGTAAAAGGTAAGCTGAAAAACTGCTCGCCCGACTCGAGTACTTTTCTGAGCGTGTACCCGTTGTTCAACAATGTCGTTTGGTCGATGTTGACATCTGGTGTAAACACGCGGTTTTGAGCGAGAGCACTGCCTCCTACCGTTGAGAAAACGATAACAACCAGTACGAATGTAGCGATCTGCCGCAGCAAGATTGGCAGTCGCTTTCGGAATGGGTTCATTGTGCGTTCTCCATCAAAAGTTTCCAGTTGCGTTTTCGGGGTTAGGAACCTCGATCGGATGTATCGGACGCATTGAACGGCTGGGGCGGAACTCCAGACTCGCTCAGTTCGCCCGATCGCTGATATTGTTGGCCGCATCTACAGCGATCGGATGCTGTGCGGGCCAAGATCTAGTGAGAAAAAGTGATAGTTAAGCGCCATCATTATATACCGCGATCGTCAAATAAGTACGCAAAAAGACGCAACTCGCACGCTTAAGTTTTATTAATTAAGGTTGTAACCCTCTCCATACAAGAGCTTCAGGTGTTTTCGCGCCCCAAAAGCGATCGAATTTTGGCTCAAAATCCAGGGGAAATTGGCCGGTTGTGGGGGCCAAGCGACGATCGATCTTAAAACTGGAGTGAGAAATATGCTTGCCTGTAAACGGGGGTAGAAAATTGAGGAAATAGAGGGTAAGAATTAGCAATATTGGCCGCTAACTCTACGCGCAGCATTTGTTTGGCAAACAATAAATGTGGAAATAAATATTTCACCTTTTCAAAATCAGAAGAAGGGGGAGTGCCTAGAGGTTTTGTTCTGCCCTCCCCAGTTTCACTTTTTATGCTTTTGTATCGGGTTTGGTCAGTTCCTCCCACGCTGCATGGATGGCGCGATCGAGCCGATTTCCCACCTCTTCGACCTCTTTAACAAAGGAGTCCCACTGTTGGGTGGCTTGGCTTTCAATGTCGGCGATCGACTGTTCTAAGGCGTTTTTCTGCTCTTCAAAAAAGCTGCCTGTTTTGTCGAGGGTTTCTTGAGCTTTTCGCATCGACTGCACGTAGGTTTCGCGAGTGATTTTACCCGTTGCTTTTACTTCTCGTTGAGCCTGTTGTTTGATGGCTTCGATGAGTTCCATCATTTTTTCTTGGACTTCAGCCGATTCATCGGGCATTTTTTTCTCGACGAGGGCCTTGGTTTCGGGGCTAACTTCTACCATAGCAGTTTCTTTGGGTAACTCCGTTTCGGTGAGGGCAGATTCTTTAGGGATGTTGGTTTCGGACATAACGTTCTCCGAATCGAGTCAGGTTGGTGTAACTCAGGATACAAATCAATCTTTCGTGGAAGCGTTTCGACCTCGCTTCCGAGCGAACTCGATATAATTATAGCACGATCTCAGCCTAGTAGCCTAGTAGTAGGGTGGGCAATGCCCTACGAATATTTTTCAATTATAGATCGTATTGCGCTACAATTTGCTTGACGACTGTTAGGGCCGAATAACTCACGCCGGCTGTTCCTTCTCCGGGATGGGTGGAGTCGCCAACCAGCCACAAATTCTCGATGGGGGTACGGTTGGCAAAACCAAAGGGGCCGAAGGTGGAAATGCGCTGACCTACGCCACCGACAAAACCGCGATCGCGTCCGGAAAATCGAACGAAGGTGCGCGGCGTAGCAGCTTCAATATGGACGATCGTCTCGGCATTCAGGTTAAAAAACTGGCTCAATTTGGCGATCGCGCTATCGGTATAGGATTGTTTGAGCGCGTCGTAGTCGGCACAATTAAACCACGATCGCGGGTCGGTAAACGAGGATGCAGTAATCGTTCTTTTACCATTGGAAGCACGGCCGTCTCCGGGTTTACTGACCGAAATAAATAGAGAATTATTCTCTGCGATCGGCCCGTTGGGGTCGTAGAAAAATTGCAAGTGCGGCGGACAGTTTTCGGGAATGGCAGCGTCTTTGACTCCTAAATAGAGGACAAATGCTGCTGAAGGGGAGGGCATTTTCTCAACGCGATCGCGATATCCTTGCATATCGAAAAATATGCTGCCTTCTCTCTGGGAAGAAACCAGTTTTACCAAGTCGTGGACGGTGACATTGGCGACAACAATATCGGCGGTTTCGCTAAAGGTTGTGTCGGTTTTGAGGTTGCGAACTCGCACGCCTGTCACCCGGTTTTTTTCGTTGTCAATCTGTTCGACAGCGTGGCGCATCAATAATTTACCGCCGTCGCGTTCTAAGGCAGCAACCAGGCGATCGCTCAATACTTGCATACTGCCTTGTAAATGATACAATCCCTGGGGTGCTTGCGAGACTCCCAATGCTGTGGCAGCGTACAGCAGCGCTGTTTCTTCGGCTTCCACTTGCGAGTACAATTTTAACTGTAAATCTAAAAAAGTTCGCAGGCGATCGTCGTTTTCTAACCCGAACCACCGCAGGGCATCTCCCACTGTTGAGAAGACAAACGGTAGCGTTAGTAAAGTGTCGGGACGCACGGCTTTTGTTAGTTGCCACAAATCCCATAGATTGCGCGGGGGTAAAACCGGATCGCGCGATTGAAACCGCCAACTGATGCGAAACAAATGTCCCATCAACTGCCAAAAGGGCTCGCTACCGGGAAACTGTCGCTGTCGTTCTTGCTGCCATTTTTCGCGATCGCGCCAAACGTTAATGGGTTCGGTTTCTCCAGGAAGAAATACCGCACAAGCAGGATCGCAAAATGTCGCTGCGGGTAAGTCGATCTCGAGTTGCTTAAAAATGCGATGGTGAATGCCACCGGGTTCTAAACCCGCCACCTGTGTCGCCCCGACATCAAAGGTAAAACCGCGCCGTTTGAAGGTAGAAGCGCAACCACCAGGGACGATCGCGCTGTCGAAAACCGTGACATTCGCGCCGCGACGCGCCAAGAGTGCGGCTGCTGTCAAACCGCCAATACCGCCCCCGACGACAACGATGCGAGGGGGAGAGGTTTGGTTAGGGCAATTGTCGTTTTTTGTCAATGTTTGTAAAAAGTGTTTGCGAACGATTCAGTCGGTGGAACCTTGATGGTACAATTATAGTATAAACTAAAAACTGTCAGGATTCAGGTATGCTAGGCTAAACGGGTGTAGAAACCCGGTTTCTCGCTTA
>CAKZKB010000277.1 GCA_937121005.1 uncultured cyanobacterium
CGGATATTTAGCTGTTTATCTGCTTTCCAACTCGACACCGTCCCCAAATTCTTCGTATCGAGATCGAGTTCTCCCGTTTCCATGTCGAGCCGATAAACATCGAACTGCTGGCGATTTTCTAAGTTTAATTCCACGCGAATCTCGTCAGGAAATTCCGGCTCTAGCGCCAGAAATCGTGCTTGTACGCCGGGGAATGGCGTGATGTCTCGCACTTGACGAGTGTTAGTGTCAACTAAATAGAGATGAAAATTTTCGTCGCCGTCAGAGTCTTGAGAATATAGCAAGCGATCGCGCGAATACGTCCACCGAAACGATCGAATTCCCCGTTTGCGATCGCTTGTCAACAGACGATCGTCCGCTTTTCCCACCGTCCGTACCCACACTTGCAGGACATCGCGATCGTCGGGGGCCAGATATGCCAAATATTTGCCATCCGGCGACAATTGCGGATGGATACGTTGCGGGTTGCCAAACAACACCGATCGCGGCACGATCGGCGGCATTTCCACGTTAGCAGGGGGTTGGGGAGCGTTCATGGCAATTTTGGGCAGCTTAGGTTTATTTTACCGCTTTTCGGTCTCGAATTATCACCATTGCGGGAGAAATTTCGCGATCGGCGATGGATTTGACCCGATGGCGATCCATTTTCGGAAAATTGCCTTTAAACTATAAAGGTACGAGGTCGATCTAACGCCAAAGTTGAAGTAAAAATGTAATCGACATGACAAAAGACTCGACAATTGATACGTTACTGCAACAGCTAAAAAGTGACAATAAAGCTGTTCGCGATCGCGCCACCGCCGAACTGTGGCGAATTTGGTTCTATCAAAAAGGAACCTACGGTTTAGCCCGCATCGAACGCGCTCAATTGTTACTCGAAAGCGGTCGCGTCGCCGATGCAGAGGCTCATTTAACCGAGACGATCGAAGACCTACCCGATTTTGCCGAAGCCTGGAATCGGCGGGCAATACTTTACTATACCATTGGCGAACACGATCGCGCCAAGCAAGACTGCCAAAAAGTTGTCGAACTCAACCCCATCCATTTTGGAGCCTTGCACGGTTTGGGATTGTGCCATGCTATGTTAGGAGAATATCGAGAAGCCGTGCGAGCGTTTGAGAAGGCTTTAGAAATTCAACCCCACGCGGTTGTCAACCAACGGCTGATTCTTGAATGTACGGTTCGATTGAGTTAGAATGATAGCATGGAAATCGAGAGGTGAGACCCTGTGAATCCAAACGCGATCGCCGATCGTTACGCCCCAATTTTTTACCCCAGTTCCGACGGAGAACCTGTGGCCGAAAGTTACGACCATCTTTATGCCATTTTGACAACCTTAGAAGTGCTAAAACAGTATTTACGCGATCGTCGAGCGACTGTTTTAGGCAATCAATACCTATATTACGCTTCAGGAAAACCAAAACTGCGCGTCGCCCCCGACGTGATGGCAATTTTTGATGTCGAACCTGGCGGGCGCGATAACTATAAAATTTGGGAAGAAGGGTCAGTCCCCAGCGTTATCTTTGAGATGACTTCTCCTAGCACTCGCGACGAAGATCTGACAACGAAAAAGAATTTGTACGAGCGCTTAGGCGTGCGAGAATATTGGTTGTTCGATCCGAAAGGAGAATGGATCGAAGAACAGTTACGCGGCTATCGCCTGCAAGGTAAAACTTACCAACAGATCGCCGATTTTCGTAGCGAACCGTTACAATTGCGGTTGCAAGTGGAAGGAAAACTGATTGGCTTTTATCGCGAAGATACGGGAGAAAAACTACTGGTTCCAGACGAACTCGCCGCCGCATTGCAAAAAGAAAGCCGCAAGCGCAGCGAAGCAGAACAAAAGGCTGCCGAACTAGAAGCAAAACTGGCTCGCTACCGAGAGCGGTTTGGGGAATTGCCCGAATGAATTGCTTCCCAAACTGACCGGACGATCGTATAATATCTTAGAAGTCGATCGCCAACCTCATGCAATACAACCCACTCGGACGCAGCGACCTCAAGGTTTCCGAAATTTGCCTCGGAACCATGACCTACGGGGAGCAAAATAGCGAGACACAAGCTCACCAGCAACTCGATTTTGCCCTCGATCGCGGTGTTAATTTCATCGACACCGCCGAAATGTATCCCGTACCGCCAAACGCCGAAACCCAAGGGCGAACTGAAGCCTATATCGGTTCTTGGTTAGTCAAACAGCAGCGAGATAAAATTATTTTAGCCACCAAAGTTGCCGGGCCATCATCGCGAATGTCTTGGGTGCGCGGCGGCGATCGCAAACTCGATCGCGCCAATATCGAAACCGCCGTCAACGATAGCTTAACACGACTGCAAACCGACTATATCGACCTCTACCAAATTCACTGGCCCGATCGCTACGTGCCCCTATTTGGCGCTCCTGCTTACAATCCCAAATACCAAGGCGAAAGCATTCCCATTCGCGAACAGCTAGAAGTCTTTTCCGATCTGGTAAAAGCAGGGAAAATTCGCTACTTAGGACTCAGCAACGAAACCCCCTGGGGGGTCTGTCAATTTTGCCAACTCGCCGAACAATTCGACTTACCGCGCGTGGTTTCTATCCAAAATGCCTATAGTTTAATTAACCGCACCTTTGAAACCGGACTGGCAGAAGTGTCTCACCTCGAAGACGTTCCTCTATTACCCTACAGTCCTCTCGCCTTCGGTTATCTGACTGGAAAATACCAACAAGGTAAACCTCCCAATTCGCGCTTGGAGTTGTTCCCTCAATTTGGCGTTCGCTATCAAAAATCAACCGTGCAATATGCGGTTAATGCCTATATTGAATTGGCTCGCGAGCAGGGGTTAAGCCCCGCACAAATGGCCTTAGCCTTCGTGCGATCGCGCTGGTTTGTGGCTAGTACCATTATCGGTGCAACTACATTAGAACAACTCGAAGAAAACATCGCCAGCACCGAAATTAAATTGAGCGAAGAGGTATTGGCTGAAATTGATGCCATTCACGCTCGATATCCCAATCCCGCACCCTAACAGTTGTTATGCGAAAACCTCGGTTTCTGACCGCAATTCTACGGACTAGAAACCGGGTTTCGATAAATCTCGTAGGTTGGGTAGAGGCACGATACTCAACGCAATTGATACGCGGTTGTTGGATTGCATACCTCACGGCATGGCCGAACACCTCATCTTAATTTATCTTCCCACAGAGTAACACGATGACCAACTTATCCATCTGTGTCTATCCTATTTATCTGTGGTTGCAGACTTTAACCCAACCGACTACTCAGAGTTAACGATTAGTAGCAGTAATCCAAGTAATCGCTAAAGACATACGCCTCTCCAGGGCCAGAAAGCGCGACCCAACCTTCTAGACTGCTGTCCATAACGTCTACCTGTTCGCCATTCCAAAGAACATCGATAATGGCCGAGTCAGTGTTAGGTTCGGCTCGAACATTCAATCCACCTCGAGCCCCAGTTACAACCGCACAAGTCGTCCCTTGAGCCAGGCGATCGCTACTGGATGTTTGTTGGGTATCCATCGCTGGCGAAGCGGCTCGAGCCACAGGCGCAAAACCGATGGCGGCTAGAGAAATAGAAGCGGTGAGAGCCAAGCCTTTGGAGAAAAACTGTTTGAATCGCATATATATTGAACTCCTCAATTGAACAACAAAAGTATCTATATAAAAATTTAATAAACAGAGCGTTCGGATAACACCCCCGATCGATAGATGTTGTTATTGCTTGCATTTCACTAACGAGGGAGATCTCTTGTCGGTTATGCGATCGAGCGCGATCGCGCCTGTTAAAGTGCGTTAGATAACCCAGTAATTTAAGTCACCTTGTCTACATTTGGAGACAAAATTGCCAATGTGCGCAAATGCGCACAAAAACCCGGCCCGCTTCCGGGGAGATCGACCCGGCCCCATGTCTACCATTGGTAGACAAAATCAAAAATGAGAACAAATGTACACAAAAATTTGGCTCCTGTCCCCAGACGATCGCGCTCAGCCCCCGACTGGCCCCAGTACCGGGCCGCCCCGTTCGTCGCTACGTTGGCCGATCCCCTTGCTCGATCGCGCAATTTTTTCTATAGTTATGTTAACTTACTTAGAAACCTTGCGCCCTCGTCGATGAAATGCAAGGAGGATTGAAACACCAATGACAGTAGCACTAGGACGCGCCAGCGCCCAACGGGGATGGTTCGATGTCCTCGATGACTGGCTAAAGCGCGATCGCTTCGTCTTCATCGGGTGGTCGGGTCTGCTCCTGTTCCCCTGCGCCTATCTCGCCATCGGTGC
>CAKZKB010000278.1 GCA_937121005.1 uncultured cyanobacterium
TGGGCGAAAAGCTGCACGAACTCGTGTCCTCCGGGGGCTTGAGTGCCGCCATGGCCGCCCTGTTCGGCGTTTTAGTCTTTCTCGGCCCCGTGGCCAAATCCGCCCAATTTCCCCTCCACGTCTGGCTTCCCGACGCAATGGAAGGCCCGACCCCCATTTCCGCCCTCATTCACGCCGCCACCATGGTCGCGGCTGGCGTATTCCTAATTGCCCGGATGTTTCCGGTCTTTGAAGGACTCCCCGACGTAATGACAATTATCGCCTGGACGGGAGCCTTCACCGCTTTTTTAGGAGCCTCGATCGCCATCACCCAAAACGACATCAAAAAAGGTCTCGCCTACTCCACCATTTCCCAACTGGGTTACATGGTCATGGCCATGGGAGTGGGTGCGTATGGTGCGGGTTTGTTTCACCTGATGACCCACGCCTACTTCAAAGCCATGCTGTTTCTCTGTTCCGGTTCCGTGATTCACGGCATGGAAGGCGTGGTCGGCCACAATCCCGATCTGGCTCAGGATATGCGCTTGATGGGTGGATTGCGGAAATTCATGCCCATCACCTCCATCACCTTCTTAATCGGAACCCTAGCCATTTCTGGGATTCCTCCCTTCGCTGGCTTCTGGTCGAAAGACGAAATTCTCGGCAGCACCTTCGCCGCCAACCCGGCCCTCTGGTTTGTCGGTTGGGCCACTGCGGGAATCACGGCTTTCTATATGTTCCGAATGTACTTTATGACCTTTGAAGGCGAATTTCGCGGCAATGATGTCGAACTTCGCAAGCGAGTCATGGGTATTCCGGCCTTCGGCCCCGGTGCGATGGACGTGCGCGAACATCAATACGAAGCCGGAGAGGTAGAAATGCACGGCCATAGCGATTCCCCTCACGAGTCGCCGCTTTCGATGACGTTTCCGTTGATGGCGTTGGCGGTTCCTTCGGTTTTAATCGGCTTGGTGGGTACTCCGTTCGCTAACATTTTCGAGCAGTTTATTCACCCTCCCAGTGAAGAAGCCGAAACCCTGGCCGAAATGGCGGCGGAGTTTGAATGGAGCGAATTTCTGCTGATGGGTGGAAGTTCGATCGGTGTCGGTTTAATTGGCATCAGCATCGCCATTTTGATGTACCTGCAAGGGAAAATCGATCCGGGCGCGATCGCGGACAAAATTCGTCCCTTGTACGAGTTCTCCCTCAACAAATGGTATCTTGACAACATTAACGATTTCATCTTCGTAAAAGGATGTCGTCGTTTGGCTCGCCAAGTGCTAGAAGTAGACTATCGCATTGTCGATGGTGCGGTTAACTTGACCGGTTTGGCTGCATTGTTAGGCGGTGAAGGGATGAAATACATCGAAACCGGACGCGCTCAATTGTATGCTTTAGTCGTCTTTGCTGCGGTTCTTGGCATCACCATTTATTTTGGTGTCAGTTAAATCTTTGTAGGGGCAAACCCACTGTGGTTGCCCCCTTTTCCCTCGTAGCGTCCCTCTGGGGCGCTACGCACTTAGGAGACTCCGCCTCCATTTTACACGAAGTCGTAGGGGCGAACGGCGTTCGCCCTTTCCCGGCAGAGCCAGAGGAACGAGTGAACTCTCAATCAATGCGATCGCCTGCTATTTTGAGAAGTACACAATTCTTGATTTTTGCAAGTGAATGTGCTATATCCTTAGAAGGCTTTTGCTGTTGAGAGCGATCGACCCGAACCTCTAGATAAGATTGTCACCTTTCTCATCGCTCGCGATTATGACAAACTTCCCCTGGTTAACCACCATTATCCTATTTCCCATTGCCGCCGCGCTGCTAATTCCCCTACTTTTTCGGAATGACAGTAGCGGTAAAAAAGTGCGATGGTACGCCCTAACTGTAGCGGTTATCGACTTCTGTATTGCCGCTTATGCCTTCTATGAAGGCTACGACTTCTCGAACCCAGACTTACAACTGGTCGAACGCTACACTTGGGTGTCCGAACTCAATTTACAGTGGTCAGTGGGTGCAGACGGACTCTCCATGCCTCTGATCTTGCTCACTTGCTTTATCACCACTCTGGCCATTTTAGCGGCTTGGCCTGTCACCTTCAAACCCCAATTGTTTTACTTCCTGATGCTAGCAATGTACGGCGGCCAAATTGCCGTGTTTGCCGTTCAGGATATGCTGCTATTTTTCCTGGCGTGGGAATTAGAACTGGTTCCCGTGTACATGATTTTGGCGATTTGGGGTGGGAAAAAGCGCCATTATGCAGCCACCAAGTTTATTCTTTACACCGCACTCAGTTCCCTGTTTATCCTCCTAGCCGGACTGACCATGGCCTTTTATGGCGATACGGTCACGTTCGACATGAGCGAAATTACAGCAAAGCATTTTCCCCTCAATTTGCAACTGCTACTCTATGCGGGTTTCTTGATTGCGTATGGCGTGAAATTGCCCATTTTTCCCCTGCATACTTGGCTCCCGGATGCGCACGGCGAAGCGACGGCTCCCGCTCATATGTTGCTAGCTGGAATTCTCCTGAAAATGGGAGGATACGCCCTCATTCGCATGAACGTTGATATGCTTCCCGACGCTCACATTCGCTTCGCACCGTTGCTGGTGATTTTGGGTGTGGTAAATATCGTTTATGCGGCGTTAACTTCGTTTGCTCAACGCAACCTGAAACGCAAAATTGCCTACTCCTCTATCTCGCACATGGGGTTTGTTTTGATCGGGATCGCTTCGTTTACCGACTTGGGGATTAGCGGTGCGGTCATGCAAATGATTTCTCACGGGTTGATCGGGGCGAGTTTGTTCTTTTTAGTGGGTTGTACCTACGATCGCACGCATACGCTGCTTCTTGACGAAATGGGTGGCGTAGGGCAAAAAATGAAGAAAGTTTTCGCCATGTGGACGACTTGTTCTTTGGCTTCTCTGGCTTTACCGGGAATGAGCGGTTTTGTGGCTGAAGTGATGGTCTTTGTTGGCTTTTCCAACAGCAATGCCTACAATCCCACGTTTAAGGTTTTGGTAGTCTTCTTGGCAGCAGTGGGTGTCATTTTAACCCCCATTTATCTGCTATCGATGCTGCGCGAAATTCTTTACGGCCCGGAGAACAAAAAGCTCGTCGAACACGAGGAACTGGTGGATGCCGAACCGCGAGAAGTGTTCATCATTGCTTGCCTGTTAGTTCCCATTATCGGCATTGGTTTCTATCCGAAAATGGTGACGCAAATGTACGATGCGACCACATTGCGGGTGACAAGTCGCTTGCAAACTCAGTTGGCATTGATGAAAGCTGAAAATGTGGCAGAAGTGCCGCCGTTTGAGGTGAAAAAAGCTCCCGCGATCGCGGCCTTAAAATAATCTCACTTCGATGGTTTTGTCTTGACCCCAAACCTCTCTCTAGGGAGAGGTTTTTTCCATTATTTTTTGCCGATCCGTCGTACATTGACAACCCACATTCCGCACCCGAGTCAGTGTGCCAGTTAATTGCAACTCTCCTTGTCCCCTTGTCCCCTTGTCTCCCCAACCCCTCTAATCCCCCCTTGTGCCGATCGCGTCATTGCCCCTCGGTACGATCGCTTCCCCGTCTGGGTTAGGTATCCTAGAAACCAGGGAACGCCTGAGCGATTGCCGTTTGGAGGCAACTTGCGCTATGAATATAGTAGAGAAGCGTTCCGTCGATCTCGGTCTTGTCGGGCAGGGTAGCATCGCGATCGTCATTCCATCTCGCTCTCGCATCTGCCGAGGAATATAGATATGCCTAAGCGCAATCTTACCAATAGAATTAAACGCTGGTTAAGAAATACTGTCAAGCAAGTATGTAACGCGATCGCGACCTTTGTCCGGCGATCGCTCAGCCGTCGTCGCCGCCACCCGCGCCGCCGCACGGCTGGCTTTTTGCTGCCTACCACTGCTTTATTGTTACTGTTGATGAGCCTCGTGGTCGGGGCACTGTTGATTCGGACGTTCAACCGTACCGAACAAGTGGTCGGGGCCCGCGAGCAGCGCGTAATATATAATGCCACATCTCCGGCGATCGAGCGCGGTAAAGCCAAACTCGAATATATGTTTTCCAACGATCCCCGCGTCACCACCGGGGTTCCCTCTCAGGAAGTCTTGCGGAGCATGATGCTCAACGATGGCTCTAACGATATAGAACCATACGAAGTTGACAATGGCGATCCCTACACCCTCCCCGACGAAACCCGCATCGACATCAACGGCGGTGGCGACGATAACGCTTGGTGGTTTCCCGTCGATCTCAACGGCGACGGCCAAATCAACGAAGGCGAAGATGGGAAAGTAGCTTACTCCTTGATTTGGCAAGTTCCTACCACTGGTAATAACGAAGAGACGGGAGAGGGACAAATTAACCCAATCTTGTATCGAGGAGATGCGGACGAGCTAGCTGAAGGGGATGCAGACGGTTCCTACGTGCGTCGCGGGCCCATTGTCGCTTCTGCCCTCAGCCCCGGCTGCCCCCTCGACGATGATGTGGCTCCCCCCATCGAAAATGGCTGGTTCAGTTCTGAAACCAACACCGCTACCCTGCGGAAAAACTTCCAAATCGACGCAGTGCTGATTCCCGACGATCCCAACGTCACCACCCAAGCGACTCTGGAAGTGCAGCAAGAACGGCAGTCCAATCGCGGTAATAAATGGGGGGCTTGGTTCCGTACCGATATCGAGGTGTATTCCGGGCCGGCATTTCGCTTTAACGGAGCCATGCACACCGAAGGGAGTTACTTTTTCACGAAGCTGCTCGGTGATGGATTTCAGTCTTTCCTGATCAGTTCGACAGACTCGTGCCTCTACACCGATCCCTCCGCGTCCGAGCTTACCCTCAACGAAGTGCGATCGGACGCAAATGATGACGATTCTCCCCTGGTTTTTCAAGGGCAAGCCATTCACGGCACAATTGTCGCCAATCAATTTGTGGACGGCGGGGCAGTTACAGGTGCAGATCCAGCTGATTTTGGAGCTCCGGTTCACGTGCACCGAGGCGGAGACCAACCTTTAGCCACCGACGACCTGAATGGAGTGGATAGCAGCGAGAGCATTAGCCTCATTAGTATCCCAGGCGAAGCAAACAGCGACTCTGTTATTAATAGCCCCCTACAACCGGCGGATTTGATGCTCAATCCCTTGGCGATCGTCACGGAAAACAAATCTCGGGCCTTCAGCCAAGATCCCGATCCCGCCCCGGATATTCTCACTCCCTACCCTACAAACGTTCGTGATGGGAACTGGGCAAATAGCATTTTCAATAGTTCCCCAGCTCGGATCCTAAATGTCTCCAACCAACAACCGTTTATTGACGATGTTTATCGTGCAGACGGACGTTTGGGGCCCAAACCCACTTACGGTCGCAACAGTGAATTCAAGTTGTCGGACATGGGGCCAAACGGGACGCTGATTTCGGGTGTCGGTGGCGAGGAGGAAGAAGCCCTAATGAAAATGGAGGGCAACGGTTCCGACGACGTAGGGCTTGATGGCTACTGGGAACGCCGCGCCGTCAACGGCGGAATGCGGATCGTGGTCGGGCAACGCTTGGAACTCGGCGATCCCCTAGAACCGCTCGATCCTTTCGATAGCGGTAGCGATAACTATCCCCTAGCCTAGCAATTCGCTCCTCGGGAATATTGAGCTCAATACCTTGTGAAATATTAAAACTGGCCAAAGACTCATAATCAAAATTGTCCTTTAGAAAGCGATTGTCTTCATAGACGTTAAACTTTTTGGCCCTTTTTCTAATAAGGGTATTATTCCATTGTAGCTCTAAGCTGTTTCTGAGAGGAATTTGCTGACGGTTTTCATTATATTGAGTCAAGTGCTCTTCAGTTCTTACAGCATCTTCAATATCGAATCGCCCTCGCCCATCATCTAAGCGGAT
>CAKZKB010000279.1 GCA_937121005.1 uncultured cyanobacterium
CTGTTCGGCCGGCCTTGTCCGACTTGCGGCGGTTTGGGGCATTTGGTGCATTTGCCCGGAGAGAGTAAGGACGCACCGGCCCAAACCCCGACCCCCACGCCAGCGATCGCCGACTCGCGCCCGCGTCCGGCCCCGGCCACCTCGCTACCCAAACCGGTTGAAGCGGCGATCGCCTCTGAAACCGAACCGGACAGCGATTTACAAGAGTTGGATCTTGTCGATCATCCCAGCTATCAGTCTTTGGGAGAAGGGGGCAACAACCGCCGCCGCCGCCGCCGCCGTTTGGGACTGACGGAACTGCAAAAGGCGGGCAGCAGCAACGATAGCGATAGCGACAGCGACACGGACACCGAGTCCAAGTCCCCAGAACGCGATCGCGGCCCCATTTTGCGCCATCGGTCTCGCCGCTTTTCCGAAGGGGAACCTGCCCCCCCGGAAATGGACGAGGAAGAAACTAAGCTCGATCGCGCCAAGTCCGGGGGCCGCGACAAGCCGGATAACGACCCCCCCGAGCGCGTGGTGGTGGAGATGTCCCCCCAAGAGCAAGAGGTCTATGCCCTCATGGGCGTGTCTCCCTTGCTGCACCTCGATCGGCCGGTGAAAAACCCCAAAACCGCGATCGTCTACGCGATCGCCCCCGGAGATCCGCCGCCGACGTGGGACGAAAAACCCTCTACCCCCACGCCAGTCCCCGCCAAGGCGACTGCCACTCCCGTTGTGGAAGAAGAACCCGCCGCCGAGGAAGAACCGCCTGTGGCAGCAGAACCCGTTGTCGAAACGCCCGCACCCACACCCGCACCCGAACCCGTTGAGGATGCTGAGGACAGTAACGACAGTGACGACAGCGAAAGCGAAACGATTTCTTCCTCTTTAGGAAATCGTCGCCGCCGCCGACGATCGTCAGCCAGCGAATAAGAAAAGGTGAGGCGCGACAACAATGAAATCGCCCTCACCTTCTCCACAATTAAGGTGCGCTCCTTTCCGGCGACATCAATAAAAACGCATCCGATTGCTCGAACGTGGGTTCTACCGTCGCCGTACTGCTAATCCCTCGGAAAATTTCGGAAAATTCCCGAAACTGCTGGACTTCCAGGGGATCCATTGGCGGGAAGATCTCGAGTAAAAAGGGTATTAACGACTCGATATTGAGGAAAAAGTAGCCGACATTGGGTTTGGGTAACGGCGCGATCGCGCTTTGAAAGAGTTCGCTTTGTCCCAACGGTGCGGCGGGTGACAGCAGTTCGCCCAGAGGTGCAGTTCCAGTGGTTATCATTAAGGTATTGTCGTTTGTCCAGGCAAAAGCCACTTGGCTCGACACTTTTTCGTCCGGGCCGTAAAATTCCCAACTGGTGGCAGGTCGGCCATCGACGCGGGTTTCGACTACGTTGACAATACCTCCTGACTCCACTGCAATCCAGTCGTTTAAGGCTTGTAAAAAGCGATCGCCACTAGCGCGATCGCGGGTTTGAAATGCCATTCCTACCCCCAGGCGAATATTCGGATCCAGGCGAGGAAAAAAGCCATCATCCGTCGGGAAAATGAAGAAAGAATACTCGCCATTCATCCAACCAATGACTTCGCGATCGAAGTCTAAGTTTAAGGCAGTCCGACTCCAGTTACGCAGGGCGGCAAGAATTTCATTGGTAGTCGGATCGTTTTCGTAGTAAGTAAGGACGCGCTGCCATTGGGTGGATAAATCGAGACTGGCAACGGTCAGAAAAGTGTCGGCCGGCTGGCGATCGAGAGGCCCGCTGGCGATCGAGAGGCGATCGAGATTGCTGAGGCGGAGGCGGCGATCGAGACGGAGTTGACGGGAGAGGGGATCGAGGCGGAGTTGATGATTCTGTAGGCGCTGGAGGCCCTCGAGACGGGGTCGATGTCGGCGCTCGAGATGTGGGGCGAGACATCATCAACCCCGTCTCGATTGCCTTCCTTGGGGGACGCCGTACGCAGGGACAGGTGCGCGCTGCGTGAGGCTCCTTCCTCGCGACGGCGGTAGAGTCAGCAGCCTCCGTCGACGGTTTCCTCGCAGTCCTCGTCGTCGGTTCCGTCGCATACCTCCGCGGAATCACC
>CAKZKB010000280.1 GCA_937121005.1 uncultured cyanobacterium
TCCTTCAATCGCACAACTGGCCTAGCTTACAGCCCTACTTGTCACCCCCCCAGGATTGCTTATCCAAGAAACTGACGAACTGATTGCCGTTTTGACGACCTGCGTAAAAAAAACGAAGCAACGGAACAGTAATTAATCGGCTCATCCTTCATCCCTCATAATTCATCCTTTCTTTCCCCCTACCGATGGGTTCAAATCGGACGTACTGCAAGGATGAAGGCAGAAGGATGAAGGATGAATCGGGCGATGCAGCTAGGTACTCCTTCATCCTTTTCTATTGATGCGTTGTTCGTTGATGCGTTGCTCGTTGTTTAAGCCGGTATCAGTGTACTCCGTTCGATCGCGATCGCGCCACTTGCAAACTCAAAAAAATTGCCGGAACCATTCCCACCGCCACTAACACCAATGCCGGCCCCGAAGCCTCTGCAAGTCGTTCGTCAGACGCTAATTGATAAACCCGTACTGCTAGGGTATCAAAATTAAACGGGCGAATCACCATCGTTGCGGGTAATTCTTTCATGACATCGGCGAATACCATCATCGCGGCTGTTAGCAACCCCCGCCATAGAAGGGGAACGTGAACGCGAACTAAGGTACTAGCGGGAGTCTCTCCCAAACTGCGAGCCGCTTCGTCTAAACTAGGGTCAATTTTGCTCAAGCTGGACTCGACGCTGCCAAAAGAGACGGCTAAAAACCGGACTAAATAGGCAAAAACCAAAGCGACAACCGTTCCGCTTAATAACAGTCCGGTGGAGATGCCTAGAGTCGATCGCGCCCAGGCATCAATGGTATTATCAAACCGCCCGACGGGCACTAAAATACCGACAGCAATAACCGCACCGGGAACGGCATATCCAGTGGCGGCGATGCGAGTTGCCAAACGCACTAGGGGGGTGCAATGCAGCCGCTGTCCGTAGGATAAAATCAGGGCGATCGCGGTGGCAAGAACGGCCGTAACTCCGGCTAAGGTTAAACTGTGAGCGGCAAAGTCCCAAAAGCGAGCATCAAAGGTTTTATCTAAGTGCGAAAACGTCATTGTTAGCAAGACGCTCAGGGGGAGTATAAAGCCCAAAATGACAGGTAAGCTACAGGCGATCGCCGCTAGCAACCCTTGTTTGCTGTCGAGTTCGTAGCCCGGTAATTCTTCGTAGCGGTTGGCGGTTTGGTAGTAAGCTGCATGGCGGCGAGAGTAGCGCTCTAAGAAAATTAGAACCACAATAAACAGCAACAGCAATGCTGCCAATTGAGTGGCGGCGACTCGTTCTCCCATGGCGAACCAAGTGCGATAAATTCCAGTGGTAAAGGTATCGACTCCAAAATATTGCACCGTTCCGAAGTCGTTTAAGGTTTCCATCAATGCCAGTGCCGTTCCCGCCGCGATCGCGGGTCTGGCGAGGGGAATAGCAACGGTGAAGAAACTTTGCCAGGGCGTACAACCGAGAATGCGGCTGGCTTCGATGGTGGCAACCGATTGTTCTAAAAATGCCACTCGCGCCAGTAAATAGACGTAGGGATAGAGAGTCAGAGAGAGAAGGGCGATCGCGCCGCCAATAGAACGAATGTTCGGGAACCAATATTCGCCGTATTCCCATGCGAACCAAGTTCTTAAACTGGTTTGTACTGGCCCGGTGACATCGAGAAAATCAGTATAGGTATAAGCTAAAACGTAAGCGGGTGCAGCCAGGGGCAACAATAGCGCCCAGGTGAAGATCTTGCGCCCCGGAAAGCGGCACATGGAGGTTAACCAAGCTGTGCCGCCACCAATAGCAGAAACGCAAATTCCCACGCCAACAGCTAACACAAATGAGTTCAAAAGATAGCGGGGCAAAACTGTTGATGCTAAGTGCTGCCAAATTTCTCCCGCGTCAGCAAATAAGTTGCTCAAAATGAAGAGAATGGGAGCCGAAACCAACAGGGCGATCGCGATCGCGATCGCCGTCCAGGGATGGGGAAGAAAACGATAAACCAATTTTCCTAGGGACAGTTCCATAGACTTCATGGGCTTTGAATCGATTTTTTAGGGTAACTATTCAGGTGTCCGATTGTCAATGGGTATAGAAACCCGGTTTCTTGCCGATCGCCAGATACAATTCGAGTTTATCCTTTGAGAAACCGGGTTTCTGGCTTTGACCTGAATGCTTACTTTTTAGGAGAGGGATATATACGATCGCAACACTTCTGCCACCGTCCAGGCTTGGGCAATACAACCGCGCGGGGTATGGGGCGGATCGCCATCGAAAATCTCGTTGAGACTGCCGATCGCCCCACTGTTTAAATGGGCGAACATTGGCTCTAAAAACTGCTTGGCAGTGGCGCGATCGCGGTACACTTTGGCATAGGCGCGGGCAAACGGGCCGAGCAACCAACCCCATACTGTTCCTTGATGGTAGGCTCCATCTCGCGATCGTCGATCGCCTTCATAGATGCCTTGATAGTCGGGATGTTCGGGAGTCAGCGATCGCAAACCATAAGATGTTAGCAGCGATCGGGCTACTACGTCTACCACTTGCTTTTGTCGATCGCGCTTCAAGGGAATGTCAGGTAAAGAAACAGCGAAAATTTGGTTGGGACGCAAGGACGCATCGTTACCGTTCGGCGTATCGAGAACGTCGTAACAATAGCCTAATTCGGCATTCCAAAAGCGATCGAATCCCGCAGCCGTTTGTCGTGCCAGTTCCTCGTATTCGCTTGCAGATTTGCCCAGGCGATCGGCAAATGTCACCATAATTTTGAGGGCATTATACCACAAGGCGCTGACTTCGATGGGTTTGCCTTGGCGGGGCGTTACGACCCAGTCGTCTACTTTTGCATCCATCCAAGTCAGTTGCGTACCGGGTTGGCCGGCATAAATTAAACCGTCACTATCGAGATGAATATTGTAGCGCGTTCCGCGACGATGCCAATCGATGACCTCTGCGAGTTTGGGAAACAGTTCGTCAATAAAATCGCGATCGTTGGTGGCTTCGTAGTAGAGGCGAATGGCTTCAAAAAACCAAAGAATGGCATCAACAGTATTGTATTCGGGATCGGCTCCACCATCGGGAAACAAATTGGGTAGCATTCCCTTGTCTAAATACTGGGAAAAGGTGTCGAGAATCGAGCGAGCAATTTCAGGACGACCCGTAAATATTGTCAATCCCGGTAAGGCGATCGTCGTATCCCGTCCCCAGTCTCCAAACCAGTGATATCCGGCGATGACAGTTTTTCCGCGAGGCCGATCGACAAAGGGACGATCGACTACGAATTGGTCGGCGGCAAGTATTAATTGTGCGATGTTTTCTTTGTCAGGAGAGTCTGCAATTTGCGGATAGGAACTGAAGGCGCGATCGCACAAACTGCGATCGTAGTTGTAGCGATTTTCGAGGGCGATTTTACCGTCGCGATCGGTATCGAGTTGAGTTGTCGCTACTACTGTAAACGACTCTCCCGGTTGTAAAGTGACATCGAACGTAGCAGCGTGCAAGCGATCTTCGCGATCGCGCAATCCTCGATAGCGTTCGGCGGCCATATCGAAGTTAAAATACCATTGATGCGCTGTTAAGACTTTACCGCGATCGGCAAGCAAGTAAAATGGCGTTGCCCCATTAAAAGCCTTGACCAAAATGCCGCCATCGATCTCCTTAACTTGCATTTTCCAATACCCACCGGACGTATCGCCGTGATAGTCGCGATAGTTAACAAATCCCTTCATTATCAATCGCAACTGACGGCTACCTCGCTGGAAACTGTAGCGAATATAAGTGGTATTGCTTCCTTGCGCCATCCAAATTCGTTTTTCGATAATGGCATCACCTAATGCAAAACGCCAGACGGGAACGGTTCCTTCTAAATCAAAAGATTCGATATGGCGATAGCCATGGGGATCGATGGTGTCGCCAGACCATCGGTTCGTATATAATGAATAGCGACGATCGCCGTAGCGAGCCGTTTCGTCAAGTTGCGACACCAAAACAGTGCGACCTAAAGGAGGTTCTAAGGCGGCGACGAGCAACCCGTGATACCGTCGGGTTAATATCCCAGAAACTGTCCCGGAAGCGTAACCGCCAATTCCGTTGGTGACTAACCATTCTCGTGTCTCGGCGATCGCCAAGTTGCCGCAAATTTCCCGTCCGAAGCCCATGGCCATGGCAGTTTTAAATGCTAGATTGTTTGAAGCCTGTATCTATAGTACGCTAGAATCGGCACGAAAAACGATGCGTTTTGTTAAGATAGTTATTTCAGTGACCAGTTTTAGGAGACAAGGAGACAAGGGTGTAGAAACCCGGTTTCTTGCCTATAGCCAGACAAAACTCGATTCCGTCCTTTGAGAAACCGGGTTTCTTGGTAAACCTGAATGTTTACAAAAAAAGAGGCTTGAGTTCGGAAAAAGTTTTATTCTTCTTCTCCATTTACGGAGAGGCTTGTATCTGAGATCGTCTAGTCATAACGATACAGGATCTCTAGTGGCATTTCTCGATGTCGAAATTGCAGTTAGAGAAATGTAGGCGCGATCGCGCATCGTTAGATCCTAAAACTGTGGTATAATTGAACGTAAGTATTCAAGTTAAGGGGCAAGATCCCCCCTAACCCCCCTTAATAAGGGGGGAAATAAAATAATGGGTCTCCCCCTTATTAAGGGGGACGGAAGGGGGATCGGTGCAGCCATTTTCAATGTCACCTGAATGCTTACAATTGAACTTCGAGACAGTTACCCAATTACTCGTATCTAATGAGCGTCTTCCAACTGCACTCTCCGTTTCAACCCACAGGCGATCAACCGAAAGCGATCGCCCAACTCACCGACAGTATCGAGTCTGGAAATCGCTTTCAAACCCTGTTGGGAGCGACGGGAACCGGGAAAACATTTACCATGGCTGCGGTTATCGCCAACCTGGGAAAACCCGCGTTAGTTTTGGCCCATAACAAAACCCTAGCCGCCCAACTCTGTAACGAACTGCGGCAATTTTTTCCCGAAAATGCTGTCGAGTATTTTATCAGTTATTACGACTACTACCAACCGGAAGCCTACATTCCCGTCAGCGATACTTATATCGAAAAAACTGCTTCCATTAACGACGAAATTGATATGCTACGCCACTCAGCAACGCGATCGCTGTTTGAACGGCGGGATGTAATTGTGGTTGCCTCAATTAGCTGCATTTACGGTTTGGGTATTCCTTCCGAATATCTCAATGCTTCGATTCCCTTAAGAGTCGGCGAAGAAGTGGATCTGCGCGGTTTATTGCGCGATCTCGTCGGCGTACAATACTCGCGCAACGATTTAGAATTGCGACGCGGCAAGTTTCGCGTTAAAGGAGATGTCCTCGAAATCTGTCCTGCTTACGAAGATCGCATCGTCCGCGTCGAGTTTTTTGGTGACGAAATTGATGCCATTCGCTACATCGATCCGGTGTCGGGAAACATCCTGCAAAGTTTGCAAGGAACCAACATCTATCCAGCGCGACATTTCGTAACTCCAGAAGATCGTTTAGAAGCCGCCTGTCAAGCCATCGAAATGGAAATGGAAGCCCAACTCGAAGTCTTAGAACGGGAGGGAAAACTCATCGAAGCGCAACGGTTGGGACAGCGCACTCGCTACGATTTAGAATTGCTGCGCGAGGTGGGATATTGCAACGGCGTAGAAAACTATTCTCGCCACTTGGCCGGACGACAAGCGGGAGCGCCACCCGAATGTTTGGTAGACTATTTTCCAGAAGATTGGCTGTTAGTGGTTGACGAATCTCACGTCACCGTGCCGCAAATTCGAGGAATGTATAACGGCGATCGCGCTCGCAAAAAAGTTCTGATCGATTACGGCTTTCGCCTCCCCAGCGCCGCCGACAACCGCCCCTTAAAAGCAGAGGAATTTTGGCAAAAAGTGCAACACTGCACCTTTGTTTCCGCCACGCCGGGAGACTGGGAAATCGAACAGTCCGACGGTAAAGTTATCCAGCAAATTATTCGTCCGACGGGGGTTGTAGACCCGGAAATTTTCGTGCGACCGACGACAGGACAAGTAGACGATTTGCTCTCAGAAATTCAACAGCGCGTCGATCGCCGCGAACGCACCCTCGTCACCACGCTAACCAAGCGCATGGCCGAAGATCTGACCGAATACTTCCAAGAACGAGACGTGCGCGTGCGTTACCTGCACTCAGAAATTAATTCCATTCAACGTATCGAAATATTACAAGATTTGCGCGAGGGCACGTTTGATGTCCTGATTGGGGTAAACTTACTACGAGAGGGATTGGATTTGCCCGAAGTCTCTCTGGTGGCAATTTTAGATGCGGACAAAGAGGGCTTTTTGCGAGCCACGCGATCGCTGATTCAAACCATCGGTCGAGCCGCGCGTCACGTTCGCGGTCAAGCGATTTTATATGCCGATCGCCTCACTGACAGCATGGCAGATGCGATCTCGGAAACCGAACGCCGCCGCCAAATTCAACTCGACTACAACCGCCAACACAACATTACCCCGCAGCCGATCGTCAAAAAATCCGTCAACTCAATTTTGTCGTTTCTCGAAATCTCTCGTCGCCTCAATTTACAAGAAGTGGATGCCGCCATCGTCCAAGACGACTTACCCTTAGAAGACATTCCCGATGTCATCGATCGCCTGGAAGAACAAATGAAAGAAGCGGCTGCCAAACTCGAGTTTGAAACGGCCGCCAACTACCGCGATCGCATCCAAAAGCTACGCGACAAACTCTTAGGTCGAACCTAACACGCTGCCTTTTGGGGTTCTGAGGCGCGATCGGCGGCTAAAAATTGGCGATAGAGAGTGGCTTCTAAATCCTCGATCGCGTAGGGTTTAGTCAGACACGCATGGCAACCCGCCTCGCGCAGCATGGCGAGATCGTCAACTGTCGCCAGTACCGTTAAGGCAATTAGGGGAATGCGTCGGGTGGTGACATCATTCTTGAGGCGGCGAACTAAATCGATCCCGGTGTTGTCGCGCAGGTAGGGTTCGATCAGGATCGCTGCGGGTTGGCGCGTTTTCGCCAGCCGGAAGGCTTCCTCACCGTTCGCCGTGCCCGCATAGGAACACCCAACCAGTTCCAGGATATGGGAAACGAGAAGCAATTCTTCCTCTTCTCGTTCTACTACCAGTACCAGGGGTCGATCGGATCTGCGCCAGCGATCGCCACCGATCGAAAAGTCTAGATTCATCATAAATAAAATCTCCGAGCAGGATCGCAGCAGGCGAGGCATCCTCTCAGTGGCTATCTGTCCGGTCTAGCACTCGCACGAGAATGGCTCGATCGCTCCGCAACCAGGTCGCCACTCTCCGTTCGGTACGCGAAGGAAGATGAAGGCAAGCTAGGCGGTACGTTTCGTTACGAGTCATAGTAACACGAATTCGCGAAAACTTAAAGAAACTATTAAAATGTTAACGAAATTTGGCCTTCTGACAAAAATCCCCTCTCCCGATCGACGACAGGAGGGGGATATCAATTTATCTCGATGAGCGATCGCTCAAATAGCACAGGCGATACCGGGGCATCTATCCCTATTTTTTCGCAATCACCCAAACTGCGTGGATGATACCGGGAATATAGCCCAACAAGGTTAACAAAATGTTAATCCAAAAGTCGGGGCCGATGCCCACTTGCAAGAATACGCCCAAGGGCGGTATAAAAATCGCGCACAGAATGCGAACGATGTCCATTCGATGTTCCTCACGTTAACAACAGGTGACTTTATTTTATCGAGTTTCCAGGCAATTTTGTACTAAATCGTACTTCGTGCCGAATCGACCCGGAAAAACGGCTACCTATTTATCGCAACAGAACGATCGCGATTTTGCCATCACCCCGAAGATGGATTTGTTTTGAGGGATCCAAAATGCGGAAAATTTTCCAGTCTCTATTCTAACACATCGCCATCGATGCCCGAGATCTGAAGTTGTTCGGGAGAAAGCGATCGCAATTTTTTGACGAACTGCTGTCGTTTTTGGCATTCTCGCTCGGCCTCTTCCCAACTGACGGGTAACACCACCAGCCCGAGCAATTTTGCGTCAATTACCACCCTAGTGTGTTACGATAGCTTGTCTAGACAAAAAAATCCCCCGGAGGATGGGGGACATTGGCAAGGACGCAACTTTTTACCTCAGAGGCAAACTGGCATTAAGCGAACCATTCTTCGACGGCTTCTTCCTTGGTATTGGTGTGACGAGACGGGGTTTCGCGCTCGAATTTCATGTGGATCGATCGCTTTTGTTCGCCGTCAGCCGCCACCGCCATAATCGGATAGTCGATCGATCCATCTTGGAACGACATCTGGAAGCGGAACGTACCGTCGGGATTCAGTTTAATCGGACGACCGCCGATCGTCACCGTCGCATCGGGTTCGGTGGCCCCATACACGATCAGTTCCGCATCAGCCACCAACCAGAACTTGCGCGGCCGCATGGGAGGCATGGAACCACTGAAACCCGCCCCGGACATTCCCGCGCCGGACATGGTTAAGCCAGACATGGTAGGTACGGCCCACATTCCCACACCCGAAGGGAAGACGTAGGAACTGACCGCCTGTTCCGGGACTTGGTGCATAGAACCGAACAGCGAACCCGCCACGCGCTGGGCTTCGGCCGACTCGGCCATCCCGAACACTTCGTCGTAAATGGCGTTGCTGTAGCCGTTGGCCGTTTCGGGTTTTTTGTGGCTGGGGGGAACCAACGTGACAAAGGTTTTGCCGCGCAGATCTTCTTCCCAGTCAACGGTGACGAACTGGTCTTCGATCCAGTCGGAGGGATAGACCGGGGGCACGCGCACTGGGGCCGATCGCGCCAACACCAACCAACGACCGTCGCCGCAGCGATAGCCAATATCCACCGAGTAGTCGCGATCGCTGACTGGAATGGGCAAATACCACTCGCGGGCCAGTTCGTCGCAGGGATACTCTTGGATGCTGTGGGGGTTTTGGTTGTTGAGATTGATATCAGTGACATCGTAGATCCGCAGGGCCAGTTGTTGTCCCCCTTGGCGGCGCAGATCTTCTTTATGGTCGTTGGGCACGTCCCAGTAGCAGTAGGCCCACTGGGGATCGCGGGGCATGAGGACGACGCGACTTTCGCCGTACCCTTGGGGGAGATCGCCTAGACCTTCATCGACCGAAGAGAGTTCTCCACCGGCCCGGTCTTCTTGTCCGACATCAAATTTGTTCGCTTCCACTGCTTCTTGAGCCTCCAAAGTACGAGTAGGGACAACAGAAATTTTTTCAGTACGTTCGTGTTCTTCAATCGAAGCCAGCAGTTGTGACTTCCGCATTCGGCTGTAGCGAGAGATGCCATATTTGCTGGCATACTTGCGCAACTCTCGCAGGGTCATCTCTTCTAAAGGTGGTCGTTCTTGTGCCATCTTGAAGTGCGGGAAGGGGACTCCCGTTATATTGGACAGAATTAACGGGAGAGGAATTCCCGCCAATAAACAAACTGCCTGACACTTCGACTTCGCTCAGTGTTAACAAGGCATTGTTTTCGAGTTCCCCTACCGCCTTGGGTGAAAAAAGCGACGGTGACATTTTGTGTTTGTCTTTCGCCTGGACAGTTACAGGCTCGTGCCTTTCCACCTGTACGCATAGGGTAAATGGGGTGTTGACCCCGTTCTCCCGTTTCCGGGGTAATGTTTGCCTCGCCAATGTTACACCTCGGTACTTTCCGGGAAGCACTGCTTTAACCCAATTACGGCTGTTTAACTTTCCGGTTCTAGAGCCTGGAACTGGCAACGCATCCCAGGGTAGGAACTTTAACGCTTACCGCCAACGTAGCTCTAAAAAGCCCGTAGACTCCCTAGAACTGAGGCTGGTCAACTTGTGGGCTATCTTTCAAGCTCCCGTCATAACCGACAGGCTTGACGGCGGGTTGTTGACTGTTGTTCGACTGGCATAGCGATCGCGGATTCGTCAAGGATTTCGGTCAGAGTATGACTTTTCTTTGGGATCGTCGGGGATCGCGCTTTAACCATTATGGTAGCGAAAACACTCGGCGCGATCGAGGGGGTAGAACGCCGATTTTGCGCGGAGTTGGGGGAATGTAACGAAGTTTTGCGGGTTTCGGGGATCGCTCTGTCAAAATTCCATGACATTGATGCCGCTCGGGGGATCGCTGTTATGTCAGGATTTGGTGACGTATAAATACTCAGGGATTTTTGGCTCCGAAAATGCTGTCCCCATATGCCAAAATAGACTTGTAGAGGTGGGGCCTCTCGGCGCAAGACCCTTCCCCAGCACCTCTGCGACCCACCTTTCTGGGGAACGAAGCGAAGATGGAAACGACCCAACCTTGGAACTTAATCGAAGAAGCCTTTGAAATCATTGACATTCAAGGCGTTATCCTCAATCCCACGCAACCCGTTTTAACCTACAAAAGTGCCGACGATCCTGCCATTGCCGGGGACAACGAGATCCCCGACGATGTTTGGCCAGACTACACCCCGCCACTTCCCTACCTGAAAAACACGACTCGCAACCTTCAGTTCAACGAGTCCCAATTTATCGCTTCCCCCGGAGCCCCGATCGGAACCACGACTTACGTCGCGACCCCAGATGACTATACCTGGGCCTTCATGTCCGAAGCCATCAATACCATGTGGCCGTACAACGCAGCCGACTACGAAGGACTTCCGGCCCAAAGTTCTTATCATGCTGGTAACTTTGTGATTACGCCGCCGCCGGGTGTAGTGAAAGTAACGGCGAATTATAAAGGGCAAAATCTCCGCTTTTGGGCCAACGAAAATGGAGTCGATCCCGGCAGTGCGGATGCCGTTCCCCTCGATCGCTACTTTGTTACCGACGAATGGGGTAACGAATATATCATGCACGCTTCGGGGCAAAACGATCCCAGTCAGGTCGCCAGTGCCTTTGAAGCGGCCGTTTTACCAGAAGGCTGGACGAAAGAGGTTCGCCAACTGTCTGAAAATTTAACGCTTCACCCTGCCGAGGGAGCCGACGGTACATTTCATTATGTTGTGATTCGCGACAGTGCGGATAATTCCTACCATCAAATTACCTGGTCGGATACGGGTTCTCTGGCCGGGCAAACAGAAAGTATGCCCATTTGGGGCGGAAACGACGATAACGTTCTGGCTGGAGATGTCGGCGGCATTTGGGACGATTTAATTCATGGGGCAGGCGGTGACGATACCCTGGTTCCCGGATTGGGTGACGATACGATCTGGGGCGATGCGGATACGGATACCATCGTTTTGCCGGGGGCGAGTACGGATTATGCCTGGATTGATGCCAGCGACGATCGCACTTATGTTGCCATGACGGGATTCGGATATACTAAGGAAATTTACCATGCCGAATTCCTTCAGTTCGATAACGAAACAGTGGCGATCGCGGACTTTATTGACAGTACCCCGCGCTTTACAGCCGATCCTACGGCTCCCAAACCGCCGCTTCCCGTCGCTTTTCGCTTGCGCGATCCCCTGACGGGCAGCCATGTTTTCACCGCTTCGTTAAATGAAGTCGATACTTTCATTGATGAGGGATGGGAATTTGAATCAGTTCCTTTTCGCGTTAATCCCCCGGACAGTTCGGCACAGGATGTCTATCGGTTGAACCATCCGACCCGATCGGATTTTCTGTTAACCACCTCCGAAACAGAACGCGATGCAGCGATCGAGCAAGGTTATGTCAATGAAGGCGTAGTATTTACCGCTTACGATCGCCCCGCGCCCCTCGGGTCGGATCCGGTCTACCGCTTTTTCTCCCCTTCCGGCACCGATCGCTTGTACACGACCTCGAATTTGGAGCGCTTGCAAGTCGAGGCCATGGGCTATCAATACGAGGGCATTGCCTTCTACGCCGATTCATTTTACGATTAAATTGATGGCGAGCCGAGGGCGTTTCCCCAACCAAGAATATCATGGATACAAGCCCCTGGCTTTAGACACTTGCCCTGAGCTTGTCGAAGGGTTGGGTTCTTAATTCTGAACTCTGAATTCTGAATTCTGAATTCTGAATTCTGAATTGGAGCGAAGCGACTGACCCAAACGCCCTCGCGTCGTGGTACTCTGTTGCCAATCTCTGCACGTTACAGACTGCTAATGAATCTCGATGGCGATTGCAAAGTTTTAGTACAAGGGATTGCCAACCCGTTGGGAAGCGATCGCGCCCGTGCCATGAGCGCCTACGGGACAAATGTCGTTGCTGGAGTCAGTCCCGGCTACGGCGACACCGATATTGAGGGACTTCCAGTCTTCGACTCCATCGATCGCGCTGTAGCGGCGACGGGAACCATCGATACCAGCGTTATTTGTACCCATCCCTATCAAGCCCTCGATGCCGCGATCGAGGCGATCGCGGCCGGAATTCGCCAAATTATCATTCTCAGCGAAGGGGTTCCACCATTAGATATGGTGCGCCTGCTGCGCAAAGCCGAAGTCACCGATACCTTTGTTGTCGGCCCCAGTTGTCCGGGGATTATCGTTCCCGGAAAAATGTTACTGGGAACCCATCCCACAGAGTTTTACAAACCCGGCCCGGTGGGGATCGTCAGCCGAGGGGGAACTTTAACCTACGAAGTGGCCTTATCTCTGACTCGGGCCGGGTTGGGACAGTCGATTTGCGTGGGAATTGGCGGCGATCCGATCGTCGGTTCCTCTTTTGATGGCTGGTTGCAAATTTTTGACGAGGACGATCGTACCGAAGCGATGGTCTTGGTGGGTGAAATTGGCGGCTCCAGCGAAGAAGCGGCCGCCGAGTACGTGGCCGATGCCATCGACAAACCCGTTATTGCTTACGTCGCCGGACGCTATGCCCCTCGGGGGCGGCGGTTGTGTCATGCCGGGGCGATCGTCGCGGCTCGCAGTTTGGATACC
>CAKZKB010000281.1 GCA_937121005.1 uncultured cyanobacterium
CCGCTACGTCGGGACGGGGAAACCAAGTGTCGATGGCGACTCGGGTTTCTCCCACTTGCAATTCTACTGTATCGAGGCGTTCTTGCTTGCTAAAAATCCAGCCTCGAATGCCGATAGCGGAATCGTTCGACCAACAGGTGTCGATGTGACAAACTAGGCGATCGTCAGTTTTGGGAACGATGGTAATATAATAATCGCTATCGGTTTTGACTGCACTGTTTTCTTGCAGGAAATCTTGCCACAGATGGCGATCGGCAGCAAATTTGACGGGTGTTTTTAGCGGTTTGCTGTCAATTTCCACCGTCGCATTGCCGCTTGCAGAGACAAAATTAACCTGATGTTTGTCAATGCGAGGAACGACAACACTAAAGCCGCAATTCTGATTGTACGCTTGGTATTCTGGAAACGCCGCCGCTACGTCGGGACGGGGAAACCAAGTGTCGATGGCGACTCGGGTTTCTCCCACCTGCAATTCTACTGTATCGAGGCGTTCTTGCTTGCTAAAAATCCAGCCTTGAATGCCGATCGCGGTATCATTCGACCAACAGCGATCGATGTGGTAAACTAGGCGATCGCTATTCGGTTCGGATACCGTTTCAGGGACGATCGCGTTTACCGATCGCCGTTTTTTCCAGAGGTCTCGAAGGTTTGCAGGCATAGGTTTCACATAAGCATTCAGGTGGTACACAGAAACCCGGTTTCTCAAAGGATAAACTCGAACTTAGTCTGGCGATAGACAAGAAACCGGGTTTCTACACCAGTTTAGGCTAGGATACCTGAATAGTTAAGGTTTCACGATCGCACCCGTATGGTATAATCTTCGCGATCGCGAGTTAAGTGAGGACTGTAGCAGGGATCGTCTTCGATATACTTTTGCCAGCGATCGTGTATAATTCGCGCCTCCTTCGTCCACCGCGCCTGTTTGACAACGGTATCTTCATAGCCGCGACTTTTGGACTCGTGATGGTAGAGAACCGCATGGGGAATGTAAATATTGCGGTAGCCTTTTTCTACCATTTTCAAACACAAGTCAATATCGTTATACGCCACCGACAGTTGTTCGTCAAAGCCTCCCACTTCCGCAAACACTTGACGGCGACACATCAAACAAGCAGCCGTCACCGCCGTAACATTGTTGATCCCGATGACATGACCGAAATATCCCGGAGTCACTCCGGGAAAATACTTATGCGAATGGGCTCCAATGCCCCCAATTCCCATAATGACTCCGGCGTGCTGAATGGTATCGTCGGGGTATAATAATAACGTCCCCACTGCACCCACAGACGGACGCTGTGCCTGTTCTACCATCGCCGTCAGCCAGTCGGCTTTTTTAACTTCCGTATCGTTGTTGAGAAACAGTAAATATTTGCCTTCGGTTTTGCCAACGGCGTAGTTATTCAACTTGGAGAAGTTGAAGGGAATATCGAGACGGTGACAGCTAAACCGTTCGGGTTCCTTATCCCGCCACTTGTCTAAAATTCGCAACGTCTTGTCTTCTTGGCTGCCATTATCCACGACAATAACTTCGTAGTCGGGATAGTCGGTTTTGGTAAAGATCGAACTCAAACAGCGATCGAGAACGTCGCCTAAGTCGCGGGTGGGAATAATAATACTGACGCGATCGCGCTCTTTCAATTGGTAGCGGATGATATAATGCCCTAAATAATTGGGCACGTCGCGCACTTCCCCCGGTTCTCCCCGGCGAAAGATGGCTTCGGTAATCGCTTTTTTCCCCGCTTCATAGGCGTAGGGTTTGGCTTCCGAACCGCTAGCAGCCGAACTCAAATGAATGCGCCAATGGTAGAGGACTTTAGGGATATGAAAAATCTTATCCGTTTGCTCGGTGAAGCGCAAGACCAGATCGTAGTCTTGACTTCCCTCGAACCCGACGCGGAACCCGCCAATTTTCTCTAGCAGCGATCGGCGATAGGTTCCCAAGTGACAAGTGTACATTCGCGACAGGAAACTGTCGGGACACCATTGCGGTTTGAAAAACGGATCTTTATGAAATTCGTTCTCGTCGATCTTATCCTCGTCGGAGTAAATCATATCCGCTTCGGGATGGCGGTTGAGTAATAATACCACCTCGTACAGCGCGTCGGGAGTCAGTAAGTCGTCGTGATCCAGGAGGGAAACGTATTCCCCAGTGGCAATTTCTAAAGCAGAATTGGACGATCGCGAAATATGGCCGTTTTCTTGGCGAAAAACAACCTTGATGCGGCTATCTTTGGCCGCATATTCCTCTAAAATGGGTTTGACATGAGGTGCGCTAGAGGCATCGTCAGCCAGACACAGTTCCCAATTGGGATACACTTGCTGCATTACCGACTCGATCGCCTCTCGTAAATATTGTTCCGGCGGGTTGTAGACGGGAACGACAATACTAATTTTCGGTTGGTAACTCAACGCTGACACCGTTTCCGCCATTTTTCGCAAGTCTTCTTGGCGGGGATAGTGTTCGTTCAGCCACAACCGATAGGGTTCTTGGTTGCATTTCAATTGCGGAACCGTATCGCTAGGAAGCGGTGGCGTAGTATCGAACTTCGCCGACAGTTTCTTAAAGACTTTCCCCAGGAGAAATTTTAATCCTTTAATCCGCCACAAGTCAAAGGCGTAGCGAATTTTAGACCCCAAAGTAGCTAGCTTGGCGTTGGCGGCGGAAAACGGACTTTTTAGCTTAAACCACAGATCTCGCAGCTTCCAAAACTTGGTGCTTTCCATGACAGCGATATGATTTCGCAACGCCGCCGACTCCAGTTGTGCTTGCTGCAACTGCATTTGAAATTGCACCAGTTGGCTTTGTTTGAATTGTTCGTGTTCTTGGTGCGCTGCTTCTAGCAAACGGTGATACTCGTCCAACTGTTCTCGCGCTTGTGCGAACTGCGCTTTGGCGCGGTGTTCCTCGTACTGAGTTGCGGCGAGTTGCTGTTCTCGTTGCAGCAGCTTTCCTTCTGTTTTATATAGTTTTTTATGAACCTCTTGCGCGTCTTCGTAGATTTTCTGCCGTTCGGCGTAGGCGCGATCGAGTTTTTGATGCAGTTCCACTGCCTCTTCGTAAATTTTTTGCCCTTCCTGGCGCGACTGTTGCAACTCGTCGCCACGCTTGTCTAATTCGTCGGCAAGTTTTTGGATCTCGATGCGATCGCGATCGAGTTGCTTGTAACTTTCTTGCAGTTTCTCGTAGAGTTCCTCGACCTTATTTTTCTCCGCCAACGCCTCTGCTTCCTTATCAGCAAACAGCATGGCAAAGTTGGTGGCATATAATTCGATATGCTTGGCACAAATATACTCGAACAAACGCTTCCGGTTTTCGGGCACGTTGCAACCGCTAACCATGGAAGTCTGACGAAAGCGGTAGTCGAAAACTGTTTCGTGGAGGTGATGAAACTGCCATCCTCGTTTCGCCGCACCCAACCACAAATCCCAGTCTTCGTATCCCAGGCGATCGGGTATATTAGGATCGTAACCGCCGCAGTCTTCCCAAACCGCTTTGCGATACACGGCGCACGCATCAATGGCGTTGCACGCTGCCATACTGTTAATGTCGAATTCTTCGACTTCCCAGACTCCGGTTTTGTCACCGAAAAATTCTGCATTCCCGTAGACGATGCCGATCTGGGGGTAGCGATCGAGGACTTCAATCGATCGCGTGATATAATGGCCGCGAATCTTGTTATCGGCATCCAGGGGTAAAATATATTTCCCTTTGGCGTGGCGAATGCCAATATTTCGGGCTTCAGCTAAGCCTCGATTGGTTTGCGAATCGATGACAGTGTAGCCTTTATCGCGCAGGTAGGCTAAAACTTGCCGCGTCACCGGATCCCTAGAGGCATCGTTGACGACAATAATTTCATAGACCCGATCTTGACAACTTTGGACGCTGGCGATCGCCTCTAAAACGTACTGTCCTTGATTGTAGCAAGGGATGACAACGGAAACGACAATATTTTCGGGAGGAATATCGATGGCACTTTGGATCTGCGGGGGATGGTATTCGTAGGACGATCGCAATTCTACCTCGTCGTACTCGTTTTCAGCCAGTGCGTCGGTGGAGAACAAACTGGGAAGATCGGCGACGCGATCGAGTTGGGAGAGGCGATGGAAATATTGGGGGGAAGTCAGATATAAATTTTTGACGGGGGAACTGCCCCATGCTAAACTTTCGAGCAGTTTGGACTCGCAGATGTTGGCAAATTGGGACAGGTTGAGGCGATCGCCGACTTCCAAACCCAGCTTGCGTTCTATCCCTTCAAACAAGCGAATGGGGTTGCAGATCGCCGCGTTGATATTCACCAACAAACAGCGATCGCCATGCTGTCGGTAAAATTCTAGCAGGTGGCGATTGTGAAAATCCCAAATATCGAGGGCGTAATCGGGGTTTTTCTCGAAGGGATCCCGATGCAAACGCACGATCGAGTTGGCAACATCCCAGGGAAAGCGGTAAACGAAGACATATTTCGCATCGGGTAGCAACTCGTCCCAAAAGTCCAGCAAAAGAGTGGTACGCGGATCTTTCCATCCCCAGGGTACGCCTTTTTCTTGGCGAGTTTGGACGATTTCTCGGGCGCGATCGCGGTGGGTTTGCCAACAGGTGCGATCGAATTTCTGGCTCAATGTCCATCCCCAGTCTTGCCAACCGTCTTCTTCTGAGGTACACTCTTTTAATATCTCTTGCTGCAACTGCAAAAATTCGAGATCCTCAAAGTATCCTTTGGGGTTAAACTTGTCGGCAGCAAACAACTTCTCTCCCATGTCAACGCCGATCGCTTGCAGCAGGGAAGCCATCAACGATGTCCCGGAACGGTGCATTCCGGCGACAATAATAGTGGGAGGGTTGGCGTTGTTATCCATTATGTTAGAAGCGTTCGAGCCAGCGATCGCGGGGACGATCGTTTTCTAGGGGAGTCGCCTTGAGGGTGACAGGTGTGCCTTTCGTGGCGACAAACGTCGAGCGATCGGCTTCGTCGTTGGCTCTCATTATCTCATATTTGGGAACCAATGGCAGATGGCACTCGCAAACCGAGGTAAAACCCACGTCGGCTAGTAAATTGTACAGCGATGGGCGCGTCAGCCACAAACTTTCTGGGTTGCCAATGGACGACCACGCGGTTTGTTCTTCTGGGTAGCGAGTCCCCCAATAAACGCGATCGCGATAATTATACTGTGTTTGCGCGTCCTTGCCAACGTGGGTATCCAGCAGCAACCAGCGACGACAAACCGCAGCCATATTTTCGGTAAAAGCAAACAGATCCGGTGCGTCGAGATGGTAGAAAATACCGATACACAACACCAGATCGAACTCGCCATACTTGTCGCCACTGAGGTTGCGAACGTCATCTTGGTAAAATTCTACCTTGTCCAGATTTAAAACATCCTTGGCAAATCGTGCCTTTTCGATGTTTTCTTCTCGTCCTTCAATTCCTACCACTTCCGCACCGTGCAAGGCCATTTCGATACCATACAAACCCTCGAGACAAGCCAAGTCTAGCACGCGCAGCCCCTCAAAGGAAGAGGTTCCGGCTAAGTCGGCCACCAGTTGCAAAAATCGCCGCAACTTGACACCCGAAGGAACGACGCGATCGCCGATGGTATCCACACCGTCAGCGAGGCGAATGTTGTGGTTCGTCCACTCACCGTATTTGTCGATGATGGCTTGGCGTTGAGACGCGATCGCCTTTGCATCCATTGAGTTTACCATACTTGATTGCCGTTCGGGAGCGAGATGCTCCCACTACCAAACACGATCTGGGTCAATTTTACCCTGGTTGACTGACAAAAGTCCTAGAAGTTTGGAAATCTTGTAGATTGGGTAGGGGAACGATATCCAACGCGATCGCGTTGGGTCTCCATCAGGAGAATCGGTTGTAGTATAGCCTCGTACTACAGTGCTAGCAAATCAGACTTGCTGTCGTTTCTGGTGACAGACCTAATTTACAGAGTTTGTCGAGTTGTTCGCTGGCATAATTGCTTATCGTAGAAAAAAATCATAGCCGAGATGGACCGCGATCGCTTACATTTTTTTGACACTCATGGCTAATTCTCGAGCTAAGTTTTCTTTATTCAACTCTCCACGCGCAACCCGCATCACTAGAACGTATGCTTCATCATTCGAGTAGCTTATCCTGTAACCATTGAGCGTTAAGAATGTATCCATTACTGCAAATGCCGTTCGTTTATTGCCATCGACAAACGGATGGTTCATTGCCAAATGATAGAGGTAAGCACTTGCTTGCTCTGAAATTGTGAGATGCAACATTTCGCCAGCAAAAGTAGCTTGTGGCTGTGCCAAAGCAGAATCTAGCAATCCTCGATCGCGAACGCCCGCAGTACCACCAAATCGCTCGATTTGTCGGTTATGAATTGCTAATACAATTTCTCCATCGACGAACTTAGGAATTGGCAAGACGGCGATAAACCTCTTCACGATCGCGCTCGGATACGAGATAGGCTTGCCACATGGCATCTTTTTCTGAGAGCGGTTCTTGAAAGCGACGATCGAGATATTCATCGATTGCAACAGAACATAAAGCACGTAAAAGATGTTGTGCTTTTGGGTTTCCTTGCTCTGATTGCCACTGCAAAATTGCGATCGCCCCTGCTGGCGTAACGACTCGTTCTTGGCGATCGCCGTTCAATTCACCCGTGATGTTTGTCTCGATCGCATTTTCCTGCAGTAAAAATTGCAGCAGATTGGGGATCTTGACGTTGATAGCGCGGGCAATCGTTTCGAGATCGAAACGATAGGAACCGTCAGATTGCTGAAAGACATCGATTTCGGTAGAGCCGACTTGGAGGGTTTGGTGTTGCATCTGGGGTCAGGTAATCGCGATCGCGTTTGCACAAATTATAGCCGAGATGGGCCGCGATCGCTTATCATGGAAAAAACTGGTTTGATGCCCTTTGGCTTTTCTTGCCATGCACGTTGTTATTGACATTCCCGACGAGATTGCCCGGAAACTCGATCGCTCTGCGGAAGATTGGTCGCGTCATCTTCTGGAACTCATTGTAGCAGATGCCTACGATCGCGGTCGAGCGAGTGCGGCTGAGGTGGGGCAAATTTTGCAATTACCCAACCGTCTGGCGGTGCATAGTTTTCTCAAGCGCATGGGTGTCTATTTGAACTATAACGATACCGAATTAGAGCGCGATCTGCAAACGCTTGGAGTTTAGATCGTGTAAAACCGTTCGTTAACTCGTGCGAATGCTTAGCCTCTACAGCGATTCCAATTTGACTTGTTCGTTGTACTCGCAAACCTCAATTTGCGGTTCGATGAGAAAATCGACAATGCTGCTACCGTAGCGATCGCGCTGCGGCTGCACCCGAAACATGGCCACGTCAATGGCGCGATCGAGATAGGTAAACGTGCCATCCACCACACCGGAAATCCCTGCATTCAAAAAGTACACGCCGGGGTTGAGAACGCACTTAAACCGGAACTCCACCGTCACCACCATGCCCGCTTCAGCCTCATCTAAATGTTGGGAATTTGCCGGATAAGATGCGCCCCCTAACTCCAAGCCGCTTACGGTTTTTACTAACATCCCAAAACGGATTTGGCTGGCACTCTTAAAAAAGTTCGCCGAATAGGTATAAACGTATTCATTGCGTCCTACAAGGTGGTTGACCTGCCGTCCGTCTAGGGTCGTAATCCGAGGTTTTATGATTTTAGCGCCGCGAGGGACGTAGGAAATTGTGTTTTTGGGAACCAGTTCTGGGTCGTAAAACTCTAACCCCTGCTTGTCGGAAGCAAAGCGATCGCCTTTCTTGGATTTCTTGCCAATTACCGAGACATTCTTCTTAAAGTATTCGCTGCGGCTGAGATGCTGGCAATCGCGAATTTCTTGCCGCAACGCTGCGGCGCGATCGCTGGGTGCGTAAATCAGTTTGTGATACTGGTCGATAACAATTTTGGGATCGTGAGACAGGAGAATTTCGCCTCGATCCATCAAGATGGCACGGCTGCACAATTGTACCACTGTGGTGGCAGCGTGGGAGACAAAAAGAATGGTTCCGCCTCGGGCTTGCACCGCTTCAAAGCGAGCGAAACACTTGCGCTGGAAGGCTTCATCTCCGACAGAAAGGGCTTCGTCTACTACTAATATATCCGGTTCGACGCTGGTTGCCACTGCAAATGCCAGCCGCACGAACATTCCGCTAGAATAGGTCTTAACAGGCTGGTCGATGAAGTCGCCAATGTCAGCAAAGGCGGCAATTTCGTCAAACTTGGCTTCGATTTCAGCTTGTTTGAGTCCCAACAATTGCCCGTTAAAATAGACGTTTTGCCGTCCGGTAAATTCGGGGTTAAACCCGCTACCGAGTTCGAGTAATGCGGAAATGCGACCGTTAACGTGGCGTTCCCCTTTCGTGGCGATCGAGGTTCCCACTAAAATCTGTAAGAGGGTGCTTTTCCCGGAACCGTTGCGGCCGACAATACCGAGAACTTCCCCTTTTTTGACTTCCAAACTGACATCGTTGAGGGCCCAAAATTCTTGTCCTTTGTGACAGTGGGGAAACAGCAGTTCTTGCAAGCGGTGAATGGGGCGATCGTACCGCTTGAAGCACTTAGAAATGTGTTGTAGGGAGATGGCGAGTTCGTCCATAAGATCTGTTGCTGCGAGGGGTATAACAACCTGATTGAATAGCTGGGTGCGTTACGCAAACATATCATTGATTTGACTCCGATTCCCATTTTCTGGCTGCGTAACACACCCTACATTGCTCTGGGTATCTTACGCAAACATACCATTGATTTGACCCCGATTCCGATATTGTTTTGGGTGCGTTACGCAAACATATCATTGATTTGACCCCGATTTCCATTTTCTGGCTGCGTAACACACCCTACATTGTTCTGATATTGTTCTGGGTGCGTTACGCAAACATATCATTGATTTGACTCCGATTTCTATTTTCTGGTTGCGTAACACACCCTACTTGTTTTTCTAAAGAACGTCAGCAAACGCCGGACGCAACCGCCGATAGGTGACAAAACCGAATAGAAAAACGACGATCGCCGTGACAGAAGCAGTTAACCAAGTGAGAGGATGGGTAATGCTGCCAACTAGGATAACATCGCGATAGAGTTGGACGATCGCGCTCATAGGATTGAGCCACAAAATTCCCTGGCGCAAAAATTCTGGGATCGCGCTCATGGGATAGACGATTGGAGTAAGATAGAACCAGATATTGAGGAAAACGCTGATGCTTTGGGGAATGTCGCGCAAGAATACAGTCAGCGAAGCGCCCAAATAAGCTAACCCCGATGTTAGCAACAATTGCGGCAACCACACCAGGGGAAGCAGCCACAATGTGTTATGTAAGGTTTGGGTGGTGAGGGCGACGAGAGCCACCAATGCCATTAACCCCAGGGAGCTTTCAATAAATGTTGCCAGAACGGGGACTAGGGGGAGCAGGGATAGGGGGAAAACGATTTTTTTGACCAAACTGGGCTGTGCAACTACGCAGAGGTTGGCTTGGGCAAAACCGCCCACAAATGCCGTCCAGGGGAGCAACCCGGCGAACAACCACAACCCGAAGGTGACGTTGTTTTCGGGGAGTCCGGCGAGGTTGAGTTTGACTTTGAGGACGATCGAGAAGACGTAAGTATAGATGAGCAGTTGGGACAGTTGGTTCAGTAGGGGCCACAAGTTGCCGAGTACGGAGCCTTTATATCGGGCTTCGAGCTCGCGACGCACCATGGCGAACAACAGATCGGCGATCGTCCACCAGCGACTCTCGCTGGTGACGCGGGCTCGGCGGACGGCTCCTTTTACAGATCTAATCAATGTTCGGTTTCCTCACTCGATCGCACCACAGTTTGGGGTCTAGGAAGCCCCAACCCGCCGGGATGTTCCGTGCGGGATCGGATCAGTGTAAAGATATCATAAGTTGTCGGGATCGCGATCGTCTGTGGCAGTATTTCCTTACACTGCGGCCCCATTTACCTTGTTCGCAGCGAGATCCGGTGTTTCAGTAAAATTTTGTAGGTTGGGTCGAGGAACGAGACCCTCAGAGTTCAGAATTCAGAATTCAGAGTTCAGAAGTGACTGGACTTCGTTGCTCATTGTTCATTGTTCATTGCTCATTGAATTTGGATTAATGTAAAAAGTGGCGAACCCCTGTCATCACCATCACCAATCCTAACTCGTTAGCGGCCGCGATCGAGTCTTTGTCGCGAATGCTTCCTCCCGGTTGGACGATCGCGGTAATTCCGGCTTTCGCGGCCGATCGCACGCTATCGTCGAAGGGAAAAAAGCCGTCGCTGGCTAATGTTGCTCCCTGGGTTTTGTCCCCTGCTTGTTCTAGGGCAATATTGGCCGCCCCGACGCGGTTCATTTGTCCCGCACCAATGCCGATGGTAGTGCGATCTTTGGTGATGACAATGGCGTTCGATTTGACGTGCTTGGCGACTTTCCAAGCAAATAACAACTCTTGCAACTGTTCCGGGGTGGGTTGTTTTTCCGTTGCCACTTGCCACTGCTGCGGATCTTCAGTAATATCGTCGGCGGCTTGCACTAAAAATCCTCCCGCGATCGACTTCACTAACTCCGACGATCCCGATGTTAGATCGGGCGACACCAGCACCCGCACTTTTGACTTTTTCTGGAGGATTTCGGCTGCTTCCGGTTCGCAAGCCGGGGCAACGACGCACTCTAAAAAGGTTTTTTTCAGCAAGTTGGCCGTATCCGCATCGATAGGGCGATTGAGGGCGACGATACCACCAAAGGCGGAAACCGAATCGGCCGCAAAGGCGCGATCGTAGGCTTGCGCTAGGGTTTCTCCCATGGCAACGCCGCAGGGATTGGTATGTTTTAACACAGCCGCCGCCGGAGGTGCGTTCTCTCCGGCAAACTCGGAAATGATGCGGCGAGCCGCTTCTAAATCCACTAGGTTATTGTAGCTCAATTCTTTGCCTTGCAATTGTTCGGCGGCTGCCCATCCGGTCGGTGTATTTCCCATGCCGTACCAGGCGGCTTGTTGGTGGGGATTTTCGCCGTAGCGTAGGGATTGAAGCCGTTTACCTGCAATGCCATATTTTGCGGGAAGCGTATCGGTTTCGGTTTGGGTTTCTAAATAGCTAGCAATGGCGCGATCGTAGGTTGTGGTATGCCAAAATACTTCTAAGGCGCGATCGCGGCGAAATGCCAAATCGATCGATCCCGATCGCAGTTCTTCTAAATAACTATTATACTTTGTCGGGTCGCACAATACAGTTAAATGCGCGAAATTCTTAGCCGCCGCCCGCAACAAGGTCGGCCCGCCAATATCGATGTTTTCGATCGCCTCTTCTAACGTGACTCCTTCTCGGGCGATCGTGGCTTCAAAGGGATATAAATTCACCACCACTAAATCGATGGGGCGAATATCGTTCGCTTCCAATTGTTCGAGATCGGTTTCTACATCTCGGCGGGCTAAAATCCCCCCGTGAACGCGCGGATGCAAGGTTTTAACCCGGCCGCCCAAAATTTCAGGAAACCCCGTATAGTCGGCAACTTTCGTCACCGCTAACCCTGCTTCTTGCAACAGCTTCGCCGTGCCACCACTGCTGACAAACTCAAAGTCAAATTCGGTAGCGAGGGTACGGGCAAAGTCAACCAATCCAGTTTTATCGGAAACGCTCAGTAGGGCCAGACGAGACATAGATGTTAGGGCGATCGAAACTCAGATATTATAAGATTATTCCTGATGCTTGTCAATACTGCTAGAGCGATCGCTATTCAGAACCCAATTTTTAGGGCGAGATCCAGGTTGCCCCAGAGATAGCTTGTACCTTTAGAGGGAGGTTAATTCGATCGCGATCGTCCAGTGTAGAACCGTAGACGGACTCAAACAAACAATAACGCGCTCTAAAGTGGCGCGATCGTCTCGCTTGTTCCCCCACAAACGCCAAAAGCGAGACTGCTGAATTTTTCCCTTCTCTATGGCTACAACGCAAACACTCAACGCTCAATTTACCGCCGATGATATTTTAACCGGATCGTTAGGGACGCGGGCCGATATTTACAACTTAGCCACATCCGGCCCCACAACTGTTACTCTTTCTAACGTGCCATCAGGAGGATTTATTGCCTTCGATCCCAACGGTAGTCGAGTCGCAACCGGGATGTCGGGCACGAGCTTTGTCGCCAATCCGGGAGTCAACTACAAAATCGCGGTCGGCAGTTCTACTTCCCTACCCCAAAACTATACCCTGCAAGCGAATGTCACTGGCGGAAATCTCACCCTCACTCCTGACACTACCGCCTTCGCTGCACCCCAAACCGGAGCCACCGCAACCTTCAACGGACAGCTAGACGGTAGCGGTCTGATTGTTTTCTCGCCGACAGTAATGCTCCCAGTCACCGACTCCGACTTGACCCCCCTTGATGAATACGAATTGGATGTTTCGTCGAGCGGTCAGCCGATCGATGTCGCCGTCACCAGTATCGATCCGGGGTTCGATCCCTACGTGGAAGTGTTCGATGCCAACAGTGGCTCGCTCGTCACCTTTGACGACAATAGTGGCAGGGGTAACAATTCTCTAGCGAATTTTATCAGTAGTGCGGGAGCAGACTACCGCATCCACGTTCTCGATGCTGATGGCTAAAGATATTCTCATTGGTGGTGGGGATAGCGATACGTTTATTTTGCGAGCGGATGCGGATGCTGCGGCTGACGCGATCGCCGATGCCGATGTCATTGTTGACTTCAATGCAGCAGAAGATAATTTAGCCTTGATAGGGGCATCGTTTGCCGATATCAATTTGCAAGCGGCGACAGTGGTTCGCAACAACACGGTTAGCCGTGCGACGGC
>CAKZKB010000282.1 GCA_937121005.1 uncultured cyanobacterium
TTTTTCCCGGCTATAAGCGAGAAACCGGGTTTCTCTGTACCACCTGAATGCTTACGGTTTATGTAGGGGCAAACGGCGTTTGCCCTATCCGAAATCTAACACGATTTTCGGAAAATGGTATGCTATCTTTAGCAGCCACTTTCGGCAAGTAAGGTTTCAACATCGTTCATGGAGAGATGGCGATCGATATATTGAGGATTGTCTGGGTTGTACGGCCCGACGAGGCGATCGATGCTGGTAATTTTAGCATCTTCTGGAAGTACCGGAACCTCCGGATCGAAGGCAGTCGGACGCACTAAAGAACTGGAAAACCCTTTGAAAATGACGACGGTATCGGGTTCGCCATCAATTTCGGCTTCAACCAAGAGCACTTCTTGGGGACGTTTGAGGGTATATTGCTCTAGACGAGCGGCGATCGACATGGCAAAATGAGAATCGGTGATGGTTGGGTAAGTATTTTGCGAGTAGACTAATATTCCTAAAGTTCTTGATTGTAACAGTATAACAGGATTAAGGTTCGGGAATACCCAAGTCTTGACAAATTTTCTTGACCAGAATATCTACAATCTCGTTGTGTCGGGGAATGGCTGAGGTTTTCCGAATCGCCGGGTTGTAGTAAATTGTGTGTCTTCCTCCTTCGCGAAGAAACTGACAGCCGTTGGCTTTGAGATGGCGAATGAGTTGTCTTCGCTTCACTGGATCCGAACCTCAATTGTCTCTTTAATAACTTCTTTTCCCGCCAACTCGCGATCGCCAAGTTCTCGGTTTGAGATTAGAATCAACTCGATCGCTTCTTTGAGACTTTCTCGAGCTTCTTCTAAAGTTTTCTCCTGAACGTTAGCACCGGGTAACTCTTCGACATAGCCAATATACCAGTCTTCCGCTTTCTCAAAGATGGCTGTAAATTTCATAAAGCGATTTTTTACTCCCAAAGTAAAAAAATGTTGATTCAACCATTGTACCGCGATCGCACCCAGTCGCGAAAGCCTCGCATCCGCGCGTTTTCTCCTTGCTGCGGATCGAACCTGACGAACGGTTCGATTTCCTTGACCGGAAACGTGGCGAATGCTAAACTGGTATCGGACTCTCGATAGGCTTGGTTTTCAAGAATATAGATGGTGAGTTTGCCCGCTTGCCATCGCCACACTTCGGGTACTTGCAACCGGGCATAAATGCCCAGTTTATCTATGGCGGAGTGGGTGACATCGATCTCGATCGCCAAGTCAGGAGGCGGATCGACTGACAAATCGATATTGAGTTTGTTGCGGACTCTGGGTTCGTTTTGGATATAGAAGCATTCGTCGGCTTCTTTGCCAGCAGCTTGCACCTGCGATCGCCAAGTTGTCGATTTTAAGCCTCGAATTTCTAACCCTAACTCTTCGGACAAAATGACAACCAATCGCCCGATCGTCCAACTGTAAGTTTCGTGTTCTGGCAAGGAAGACATCATTTCTAAAGTACCGCGATCGTAAGTTAAGCGAACGTCACCGCGATCGCCCAACAAGTCTAACAGGCGATCGTAAGTTTGCCAACTGACATCGTTGAGAACGAGGATAGAAGAAAGAAGCGATCGCCTTGTTTTAGAAAGTGTTTGTTCCATGCTTCCTCTTTCGGGTGCGGGTTGCTATCTCTAGAATAACAGTGTATTATGGAGGCGATCGTTAATTTGGCCAGCGTCGCTTCCACTGCGTCGTTGATTCTAGGGTGCTGGTTTCGACTTCTTCGGCCCTTCTTTTGATGATGGTTGTCGCGTCGTCGCGCAAGGTGCGATCGCGGTAGGGAATTGCGGCGCGAGTTTGCAAGTGTTGGCGTTCTTTTTCCGTCAGTGGGGGGAGATCGATGCTGCTGAAACTAGCAACGGTTCCGGGCCAGCGCCGGCCGACAGGGGCGATCGTACCAATATTTAATCCTACCAGTTGCAAGGCCGATCGCACGGCAGCAGCACAAGAATAGGTCGCCAAACGCCCCGAAGGAGTTAAAATGTTAGCGACTTGCTGCAAAAATTCTACCGTCCACAATTGGGGACAGCGTTGGGGAGAAAAGGGATCGAGAAAAATGGCCTCAGCGCGAAAACCGGAGTTCAAAACCGTCGCGATCGTCTCTCTCGCATCCCCAAGTAACAGTTTACCCGAAAAGCGATCGCAGTTAACCGGCCGTCCGGTGGCGATTTCGCTGACAATTTCTCGGACTCGGGACGATCGCGATTCAAATATATTATACTCAATGGCTGCTTCGCAAACAGCGCGATCGAGTTCCAGTCCCACCCATTCTACCTGACACTCGGGGTTAACTGTCCAAATGGTATCGAGAGCCACTGCGCTATTGTAACCCAAACCGTAACAAATATCGAGCAGAGACAGGGTTTTTCCTGTGGCTTTTCTGGCAATTTGGGTCGGCGCGACGAATTTGCTTTCTGCTTCTTGGTTTGCGCCGTAGCGACTGTGAAACGATTCGCCAAAGGTGTCAGAATAGAAGGTGACAGAACCATCGGCGGTGGGTTGTGGTTTATACATAACCGATGTAAATACTGTCGCGATCGCAAGCATTATCCGGGAGGCTCGTTCCGGTTTTTGGTAATCGATCGACCCAAGCACGAAAGTCTCGCGCTCGCTCTGTCGGTGTTGCACTTTGCCAGAACGGTGTCTCGTTCTTTAACGGCTGAGTTTGTGACTTAACGATCGCGAGAAGATCGTTCATTTCTTGCAATTGAGGTTCGCTCAGTCGATCGATTTCTCTTTTTAGGTTTTCTCGCAACATAGCCGATACACAAACAAAACGAATTTACACTTATTATAAGACTATAGCGATCGATATGCCAATATCTGTTCTAGTGCGGGAGCGAGATGCTCCCACCACCAAACCCTTCAGTGCTTAATTTTTGGTCATCTGTGGTAATGAAAATGAGAACAAATGTACACAAAAATGGCGATTATATCACAAATCTGTTAAGCAAGGATACAATCTGATGCACCTTGAATAGGGCTAAGCATTCACCAACCTAGTTATCAGTAGAATAGTTCCTTAATTGGCGTGAATGCTTAGCCCCTACGAATACCGTAACGGTTCTAACGGCTCCGATCTTACTCCCGATCTAATCCTAACCGATGTCGCATTTCGGCGCTAGAAATTCCGCCCTCGGCGCGGCGGCGCGATCGCGATTTCTCCAGGAGTTCGATAAATTTGGGGTTGGTACTGAGCGCGATCGTCTCTCGGTCATCCAATTTTGGATTGACCCCTTCACTCGATCGCTTACGGGGCTTGTATCCAGAATGTTCTCGGTCGGGGTTTTTCATGGCAAAATGAGGTACAATCGAATACAGGATCGAAAAGAGAGTGCTATGGTTCAGTCAGAGACTTATACCCATTCTAAACGCAAAGTGCTACTCTATCCTGGTGAGGATGGCTATTTTGTGGTTGAAGTCCCTAGTTTGCCAGGGTGTATCAGCCAAGGCAAAACTCGCGAAGAGGCGATCGCCAACATTGAAGAAGCGATCGCCATTTATATTGAGGTTTTACAAGAACGAGGCGAACCGATCCCGAGCGATCGCGTTGAGATCGTGCTAGTATGACGAAACTTCCTGTAACTTCAGGCGTGCAATGCGTCAAAGCACTTGAAAAAATTGGCTTTTCGATCGTTCGTCAGCGAGGAAGTCATATTATTATGGTGCGAGAAGAGCCAAGAACGACCGTTTCGGTTCCAGACCACAAAGAACTCGATCGGGGAACTTTACGGGCGATCGTTCGGCAAGTCGAATTGAGCGTTGACGAATTTGTTGCGCTTCTGTAGAGTTCGATTTGATAAAAAACCCCGATCGCGCGATCGGGGTTCTGTGTAGGGGCGATTCGCGAATCGCCCCTAC
>CAKZKB010000283.1 GCA_937121005.1 uncultured cyanobacterium
GAAGCGATGTTGGCATTAAAAGGATGCCATCGATCGCGTCTTCTAAGGACAGGTTGAAATTATTCATCGACTTCGATAACTCGTTGAATGAACTCAGCATATGGAGCCGGGACTAGCACGGTTAAATCCCAGTCGTGGCCGCAATTTTCGCCCCAGTTTTCGGCGGTTTCTTTTGAGTCAAACGGGCCGACGATCGTTCCGGTTTCTTTGTCGATGACGACAAAAGACATCGTTTTATCGTGAACGTGGATCTGGTTGAAGCGATCGATGATAGAATCGGTCATTGTTTCTAGGGGGTGAAGTAATGCGATCGCCTCAGAGACGATCGCGTTATTGTTACTCAGCATCGGGGGCGCGATCGCCCAATTCGATACAGATGGCGTTAGCGAACTCGATGGCGAACCGAGCGCACGATTTGACGTACTGGAGATCGGTGTGGTTAACCTTCATGCCGCCCGCAACGTGGGCGACCAGGGCTAAGTACGCCGCCTCGGTGTCGGTGGCGTAGTGTTGCAGCGCGTCTAGGGCGAGCGCGGTTCGGCGTTTCGTGTCGTTGGGGTCTGGCATGGTGAAGGGGCGATCGCCTCGAGGACGATCGCGTTATGGGTTTAGCGGGGCTTCCATCCGGTCTCGCGGATGCGATCGCGGATGTAGTTGTCCGGGTAGTCGTTGACGGGGAAGCCTTGTGGGAAATGCTCCCAAAGCCACAGCCGCTCGGTATAGGTGCAGGGGGCGTAACCTAACATTTTGTTAAGCTGCTGGTAGATGGGGTCGAGCGCTAAGATGGTCTCGCGATCGTCGGTTGATGCCAGCGCGTCGTCGAGTTCTTTCCATAGCGCTACAGCTTGGCTGTCGGTGAGTTTGAGGATCTTCCGCATGGTGTATAATGGGTAAACGGTTAAAGGGAGGCGATCGCGTATTTCCGGTACGCGATCGCCGATTTAATTACAGCCCGAAGAAGTCCTCGAAGGACTCATCGAAGTTGTAATCAATGCCGATGGTCATGCGGAGCCGTTCGCGCCGACGAGGGGCGGGACGGTTCGCCCGTTTTTGAGGCTCGACAAGGGGTGGGGTTTCGGCTTGCTCCAAGTAAGCGGGAGGCTTGCTTAGATCGGCCGCCAGTGCCTTGACGAGCTCGTTACCAGCCTGGGCCATGATGCCTGCGAAGACATTCTCCATCGGATGGTTGTTACACATGGTTCTTGGGTTGTAATGGTTCGGTGAGGTTTTTACGCCTCTACTGTTACTTTAGTGAAGACTGCGAGAAATATCAACCCCAAAGTGAAAGTTTTTATGAGTTGGTATGCGCGGGCACGAGAAAGCGATCGCGCTGCGCTCCAATCAGCGCGATCGTGCAGATCGACCCATTACAATCAAGCGAACTGCTTCATAGGCGATGTTCTCCTGACGGACAACAGTGAGAAACTAACAATAGGGCTGCGCCCCTAGCTGCAATGCACCCTGCATAGACCTGGCGGGGAGTGCAGCCCTTTGTTGTTGTCTCTACTCACTACTTTAGGGTTGACAAAAACAAATGTCAAGCCTAAAGTAAAAATATCCTGTTAAATGACCTCAGACGATCGGGAGCTTACTTTGAAGAGCCTGATAGATGCTGCCAACACGACTCAACGAGAGTTGAGCAAGCGTATAGGGATCGGGGAAACCACCATCAACTCTTGGGTTGGCGGTCGCAAGGTTCCCCGTCTCGACAACGCGATCGCTCTAGCTCGCGAGTTGAAGGTGTCACTAAAAACGCTGGCCCGGTTCATGGGTTTAGATGTCACCGACCTACCGGACGATATCTTCGTTCCCATCCCCGGCAGTATCGATCCGGCCACTTGGGATATTCGGACGCTCTCTCACATCACGGGCATTAAAGAACGGCGCTTGGAACAACTCCAAGGCAAAAAGGGCATCCCCACCGGAGAAGAACTCATCCGGCTGGCCCAAGCCCTGGACGTTCCAGTTATCCGTTTAGCTGCTTTGTGGGCTGATGCGTAGCGATTCGACCCAAGTTCGCATCTACCTGTCCCGGTGCTTGACATTTGCAACGGGCAAACGCCTCCACCTTTTCGCCCCTGACCTAACCACAGCAGAGGCGATCGTTAACCACTGGAGAGAATTTGTCCGACAGTTGCAAGTCGATGGGTTCAATGGAGCGTGGCTCTACTGCACCGCATTCGGCCGCCCTATCGAGTTTAGCACCGGGCTGACGAAAACTCGATTCTGGTTTAAACCCATGCCTATCAAACCTGACGCTGGCTACCAGCGCACTTTGGAATTTCTCATCGAACAGCGCAATGCGGGCAAGTTCGTTGAGGTAATTTCCTACGATAACCAAATTCTACACCTTGGAGGCGAACTAACGTACAGTAAACCCGCCGATTGGTATCGCATCGGGGCCGCCCCCGGTTGGCTGGCCAGTTCAAAGACGCGGCAGTGCTACGAAAAGATGTTGGCCCTGCTCGATCGCGATCGCCGCATTCCCCAGTTTGAAGAAATCTTCGCGATCGATCGCCACGTCCGTCGTTTCACCAAAGACTACTACTACATCGAGGACATCTTTGGTTCCGGCACTCCCGGCCGCATCTGCGTCGGTGAAGTTGGCGACGGGCGCGACATCGTTGAAACGTTAGCGCAGCCCGTTTGGTAAAAGCGAGCCGGGGAGAGCAAAGGCTGGCCCCGGCATTTTCCTTGACATGGGACAATGGCTGTGTCTTACGCAGTCAACCCAGTCGAGGGAAACATGGAAAACGAAAAACGGATCCAACTCACCGATGAAGATGTCATCGACATAAAAAATCAGAACGATGGGTTTCGCGCCGGATTGCACAGGATATCGGAGATCCGGGTAACTTTGCACCAACGTCTGTCCAGCATTTTTCCAGGGTTAACATCTAAAACGGGTGTCTTGGTGAAGCTACTATCTCCGCGAGCCAAAGGCTGGCATCAGGGATGGGTGCGAGTGAAAATCAACATCCAGTTTGAATTTGTCCCCGACGAGAAGCCCCCAGAAGGGACGGCGTAGGGCAGTTGCCCCGCGCTAACCATTAAACCACATCGGGGGGCAACGCGCCCCCTTTTTGTGGAAGCGCGATCGCGAGACCCCCCAACCGTACCCCCTCTTTCTACTAGCCATGACTGAAGACGTATCGAAACTTCTCGAAACCGACATCCAGAACCTCTCTGAGATATGCCGCGAACTTCTCCGACGCAACAAGAATGTGGCGATGCTCTACCACCTGCGATTGATGGATATGGTCTCCACCGGGTCATTGATAATTCAGACTTACGACATCGGTCGCCAGCCCGATAGCGCAGCGCCCCCAAGTGACGACACGACACATAAGCCCAACTGATGGAACGAGAGGCGAAATGTAGCACCCGCTACCAAAATACCTCCCTCGCTGGCCATCAAAAACGGCGATCGCCAAGGTGAAAATCTCCCGCCGGCGACGCGATCGATAAGTTTGGTAAATCAGCCATGCCCTACACCGGAACTCAACTGACCCTCTTTACCCTTCCCCCGCGGCCCGACTATAGAGACTGGGAGATCGACGGCGGCGACGACCCCGATTGGGGCCCCAGAAATGATTCTGGGGCAACCCCTAAAAATGATTCTGGAGCGACCGGGCCGCCCCTTGCTCCAGAATCAACATCCGAGCCGTCCATCGATGCTCCAGAATCAAACGGCTACCTCGAAACCTATCGCCCCGGAGGTTCGGCCCGCAGCGATCGTCTCTACTACCGTTACTGCTACCGCGACGGCAACCGCATCACCCACATCCACATCCCTGGCGGCAACGTCAACAATCCCATCGCCCAAAAACGGGCCGATCGCGTTCGGGAAATGATACGGGCCGGCAAACCGCCCGAGGAAATTCTAGGGGCGATCGCCGACTTCTGAAAGCGTCACCGATGGGTGTATGTGGCGATAGTAAGTCCGCGAGGAAATATTGAAAGTTTCGCACACCTCGCTAATCGTCACCGAAGGCGATGATGCCAGTTCTGCCGCCAGTTTGATTTGCCCATCGCTCAACGATCGCCGCCGCCCCCCGCATCTCCCCCGCGCCCGCGCTGCTGCCAGACCCGCATTGGTGCGATCGCGAATCAAATTGCGCTCGAACTCAGCGATCGCCCCGAAAATCTGGAAAATCAGCATCCCGCCCGCCGTCGTCGTGTCCAGATTTTCCGTCACCGACCGAAAACCCACACCGCGATCGCGCAATGCCTCCACCACCTCAATGAGATGGGCGAGCGATCGGCCCAAGCGATCGAGCCGCCACACCACCAGCACATCGTCCGGGCGCAAATACTCCAGCGCCGCCGCCAACTGCGGGCGATCGCTCTTCGCCCCACTGGACACATCGCAAAACACCTTCTCGCAGCCCGCCCGCGACAAAGCATCATCCTGAAGACCTAACTTTTGGTCTCGAGTCGAAACTCGAGCGTAACCAATGAGAGCCATAGCCATATTTTCGTGCCAATACTCATCATACAAAACAGTTTTGGCGCGTTGATTTTGGCATGAGTTTTGGCAGTGGAAATAACACAAAAATTAACACCCTGCGCAGGCGCGTTTATCTCTGCCAAAAACCACCGTTTTTGCCGTAGGCAAGAATCGGCAAACCGCCTATCGTGAAATCATGGCCGGATACAGACACGCCACTCGGTATTCTTACCAAGCGCTTCTCTACTGTTGCCCCGTCGATCGACAAACAGGCAACCCCCTCGACAAAGCCATCCGTTTGACCCAGTGGTGCAAAGACAACAACTACACCCCCAAACAAGCCAGAACCCTACTGAGGAAAAATTACCTCCTCGGGAAAAAGTACAAAGGTGTAATGTTTGTCACCCCCAACCCCAACGCCGATTTTAACGAACTCGACACCCCCGAACCATGACTTTGACCACCGCCCAAGCCTTCGGAACTAGCGCCAACCTTTCCGGTGGCACACTCACCATCTACCTGGCCGATCTGGCAGCCCATCTCCACGGCCTCGACCTCGGCCGGAAATACGTTCTCGCCCCCGCTGACGATGAGCTCCGCCCCCCGGCCAAACACGAAGAGCCGACCGTCGCGCTCGCTGGCGATGGTGGCGACGAGGCATTCGCGGGCTATGCGCGTTACGCCAAGCTACTGGGGATGCGGCGTTACGATGATGTATGGGGTGTGCGGCCTGCCGCGCAAGTCTTGACGCGCTTCTTACCGAGCGGGGCCTTGGGACGGCGGACGCTGCGCGTAGTTGGCTTGCCCTGGCGCGAGCGATACCAGCGTATGA